>JAFASD010000489.1 GCA_019244945.1 Acidobacteriaceae bacterium
AGGCGCGGTGCCCGAATCGACTCCAGTTACTCTGCGCTTCCGCACCCTGCATTCAACCGGCGTCTATGCTGTCGCTTTACGCACTTATTTGCTCGACACGGCCACCGGCAATACAACCGGCCCCGTCGATACCAACATGCCTTTCGAGCAGAACATCACTGTAAATGGGACCGAGTACGACATCTGGAAGACGGCGATAACCATGCCGTCGACTCCAACCATTTACTATTACAAGTTCCACGCCACCGAAGGCCCTACGAGCGGATTCTACAGCGATGACTATCTCGACGATTACGACAATCTAAATAAGGATGGCCCCGGCGCGCCTTCCGACACCGAACCGTTCGATTCGTTTCAAATCACCGTCTACGATCCGAACTTCCACACGCCGGCCTGGATGGCAAATGCGATTATCTATCAAATCTTCCCGGACCGGTTCCGCAACGGCAATCCTGCCAATGATTACTGCGTAAACGGAAGCTCGGCGGGTTGCCCATCCTTCTATGGCGCGGCGCCCTCCTCTACCATTGCCGTCACGCCCTGGAATACCTTGTTATGCGATCCCTATAACTCGAGCGGAAACTGCTCCGGCAATTTCGGTCAAGTCTTTTATGGTGGCGACCTGTTAGGCATCCAAAACGAACTCGACTACATCCAGAACCTCGGATTCGACACCATCTATCTGACGCCCATCTTCGAGGCGAGCTCCAATCATCGATATGACACAGACGACTACCTGACAGTCGACCCCGCTCTCGGCGGTAATGCCGCCTTTCAAGCGCTCATCACCGAGATGAATCATCGCGGAATGCGCGTGATCCTCGACGCGGTGTTCAATCACGCCTCATCCGATAGCAGCTATTTCAACCGTTACAGCCGCTTCCCGAACCTCGGCGCCTGCCAATCCCTGAGCTCCCCGTACCGCGCCTGGTTTCACTTCAACGACAACAACGTCCCCTGCACTTCGGCCGACTATCCGAATTGGGGTGGTACGGACACTCTCCCGCTTTTCGATCACACCCAATCCGCGGTGCAAAATTTTTTCTACGGCGATCCGGCCAACAGTGTCATGAAAACTTGGTACGCCGCGGGCGCAAGCGGCTGGCGTTTCGACGTCGCCCCGGACCCGAATTTCTCTCACTCCTGGTGGGTCAACACGCGCATCGCCGCAAAAACTTACAACAGCGACGGCCCGCTCATTGGGGAGATCTGGCCCAATGCCAGCCAGTGGCTCGCGGGCGACCAGCTCGATTCCACCATGAATTACCGTTTCCGGCGCAACGTCCTCGGATTCGCCCGCGGTCAATACGGCTGGATTGACACCAACGACAACGGAAACGACTCCATTATTCCGTTAACGCCAAGCCAATTCGATGCAGCCAATCGCGCCGTTCGCGACGACTATCCGCCTCAAGCCACCGCGGCCATGGTGAACCTGATCGATTCACACGACACGAATCGCGCGCTGTACGTCCTCACAGAACAAGGCGACACCGGCCTTACTCAAGCGAAGCAGCGGCTCGAGCTCGCAGCGTTGTTTCAGTTCACTTACATCGGTGCGCCCACCGTCTTTTATGGCGATGAAGCTGCCATCAATGCACCATCACGTTACAGCAACACCAACGGACCGGTCGGCGATCCCTATGCCCGCGCGCCATATCCCTGGACAGATCAGCCCGGAGATCCCACTATCTACGGACCACCCGACCAAAACGTAATTGCATTTTACACGCGTCTAAGTCATCTCCGAAAACACTATCCCGCTCTTTCGAGCAGCAATTTCGTGACTCTTTTAACGGGCGACACGCAGCAACCCTCCACTGCCGCCGGAACTTACGCCTATGCGCGTGTAAGTTCTAACGCTCCAACCGCAATCGTCGCATTAAACAACACTTCCACCGTTAACACGCCATCTATCCCTGTCTCGCCATATTACACCGACGGGACAGCGCTCCAAGACGCTCTAAGCAGCGCGACTTACACAGTATCCAGCGGAAAACTCTCGCTCACCTTAAATCCAATCACTGGGGCGATACTTCTTCCAAGCGCTGCTTCAGTTGATATTAAACCGTAAACACCAGTGGGGCGGACGTCCTCGTCCGCGCCGGGCGTCCCCGCCCGGCTGCTCCGACCATTAACAAATTCCCAATACACAGACCACCTCCTCCATTACCCTATAAGACAGCGCAATGGAAACAGGCCTTCAAAACCGAGTGGCAATCATCGCCGGCGCCAGCCAGGGCCTCGGCCGTTCCGCCGCTTTCGCGCTCGCAGCCGAAGGAGCTCACGTCGCCATCTGCTCCCGCAACAGCCAAATTCTCGAAACCACCGCCACTCAGATTCGGGAACGCTTCGGCGTCCAAGTTCACGCCGAAGCTCTTGACGTTCGCGACACCTCGGCCGTGAAGCAGTTCGTCGCCAATGTGGCCCGCCTGTTCAATCGCATCGATATTTGCGTCACCAACGCTGGCGGCCCTCCTGCGAAAGAGTCCCTCGAAACCACCGACCAGGATTGGGACGCCGCCTTTCATCTGAACCTTCGAAGCGCCGCCGCGTTCGCCTTTGCCGTCATCCCGCACATGCAGCGGCAGCATTGGGGACGCATAGTCACCATCAGTTCCGTGACGGTCCGCCAACCGCAGCCCCACTTAATCCTTTCCAACGCCATTCGCACCGGCGTCATGGGACTGGTTCGCAGCCTTGCCAACGAATTCGGCAAAGATGGAATCCTCGTGAATAATGTCGCGCCCGGGTACACCGCGACAGAACGATTGAAAGAGCTTTCGACGCGGCGCGCGGCCGCTTCCGGCCTGACCATAGAAACCATCGAGCAAAGTTGGATCGATCAAATCCCCATAGGCCGCCTCGGAAAGCCGGAAGAGATTGCCGACGCCATCGTCTGGCTCGCTTCAGAGCGCGCGTCCTTCATTACCGGACAGACCATACTCGTGGATGGCGGCATGTACAAGGGACTTTAGGAGAGAAACTCATGAATGGCGAAGTGAAACACATCCGCTGGGACCAAATTCCGATCGAGTCGTTGAACCCTTTACTCGATCGCCAAATCGCGGTCGGCGATCAGATCATGGTGGCCCGGGTGCTTCTCAAAAAAGACTGCGTGATCCCTCTCCATAGCCATCTCAATGAGCAAATCACGCATGTCCAATCGGGCGCCCTCCACTTCACCATCAAGGAACAGGAAATTACGGTCCGCGCGGGTGAATTTCTCTGCATTCCCCCGCACGTGCCCCACACGGCCGTGGCGCTCGAAGACACAGTCGACATCGACATCTTCACCCCACCCCGCGAGGATTGGATCAATAAGACCGATCAATACCTCCGCGGCTAAGCACGCCTCCCGTCCCCACTTCCCCATAGCCGCCGCTGTTTTGTTTAAACGTTTTCGCAAATCCGCCGATCAAGAAATAGGAAGAGGATAGGGTGAGATTCGAAGAGGAGAAAACGTAGTTATGATAATGCAGATTTTATTCTTTGTTGCAGCCGCTGTGGTTTTGATTCTATATCTCAAGCGCCGCAACCGCCGCAGGCCGATTCACTAGCTTGATGTTTTCTCCCAAAGAGGGAGCCGTCTTGATACTGACAACTGTTCTGCTGATGGGAGCTGCTGCTTCGCTATTAACTTTTTTCAAGGTTCGCAATAGACGCGGGAATGAAGCTAACTTGCCGCCTCCTCGGGCATGAGGTCTCCTGGAGAATTGACCGATCAGGCACTCTGTTGCCATTCTGTCTCCGGTGCAAACTCGCCATCCTTCATTCAAAAGGGAGCCGCCCTCCCGTACCATCAGACATCAATGCTTCGGACCATTCGAATACGGAACCCCATGAACGCGACCAGAGTGATGCTCCCGTC
>JAFASD010000162.1 GCA_019244945.1 Acidobacteriaceae bacterium
GGCATGCGTCGATACCAGAATTTCTCGAGCGAAGACGTCAAGCTCACCAACGCGGCAGTGTCTTTCTTGGCCGTTCCCGCGCGCAGAAGTTCACGCGGCGTCAGGCCGGCGGTTCTTGGCAAAGTGCCCGCCGATTGCAGCCACACAATCGACGCCCAATACAAGCATTGAATCGCTTTGTTGAGATCGCCCTCCTGTGATGCCGAACGAGCGGCTTGAATCCACTCATCAGAGGTGTGCGTAGGCGCTTGCGGCGCGCCGGACAAGTTCAGCATTGACTTTTCCCGATTCAGGAACAGTTGAAACAGCAGAAATGCGATGGCACCCAGCGCACCCAGCGCGGCAGACCAGAAGACGATGCGGCTTGTCGTGGGGTGTTTGGCGACCGCTTTGAAAAGATCTGCGAACTGTTTCAGGATCCATCCGACGACTTGCTGTTTTAAGCGATCCCAAGGAGATGGCGGTCGCATGACCTGAGAGAACTCGGGTTGTGAAAGGATCTGCTTCAGCTCTTTGCGCGCCTCGCGCTCGGCTACGCCGACAGGCAGCGGAGATTTGAGGCTTTGTTCGAAGGCGAGGGAGTGGTCCTGCGGCGGCTGAGCAACGGCAGCCGAGACCAGCAGCAAAAGAATGCTAACCAAGAATAGAGGGGACAGAGCCACTACCTGGAGGCGTCAGGCGCTCGCTCGTGGGGTCCATCATGAACTGAAGATCAAAACCCTCCTTGCGAACGCGCAAGTCAAAGTAGAAGACAGAGATGGCGATGTGAAAGATGGGACTCACAAGACTACTTATGATCGTGTTGCCCACAATCGTTATCGCTGTCCAAACTTGCAGCATCGCAAAATTGTTTTTGTAGACGAGTGCGGCGATTGTAAACGGCAATTGAAATAGCATTGTGGCCGCAACGCTGATCACGAAGTAGACGGCGACGACGACGAAAGCTCGTCCGACATTGTTTTCTTCGAGTCTCCAACTTCGGCTCATTGCATCGGACGCACTGCGTCGCTCGATCAAAGCTGCGGGCACGCTCACCAACAGGCGACAGAAGATATAAATACCCGGAACGATCAGAGCGATGCAACCAGCCAAAAATGCCACCGCAGTCAAAATGCCGACGACGAATACCGTACCGATCTCACTCCAGGCGCGACGTAGACAATCCGAAATGCTTACCGTTCGGCCCAGGTAGAGATCGCTGACGGCGAGGAATGTGGCGGCTTCCGAAAACAGCGATGCCACGATGGTGATGATCCCGCCAATTAACATCAGAAGAGCCGCAGTTAATGAAAAGGCAAGAGCGATGTTCCGGTTCGGCGCGGCGGTTGCGAATGTCCTGGTTAGCTGGAAGGTGAGGGAGAGGAGTTGCGGAAGCGCAGCAATGCCGATGAACAGCACAAAATGCCGCCGGTATAAGGTGAACGACCGGTCAAGAATCTCGCCGACACTGAGCGGGCGCAGGTCGAGTGGAGTCATCCAGATCCGTATGATAGCGCAGTCAGCCGCGCTTAGCGGCTTCTAGGAGCTGCCACTTTGATCCGTCGAGCGGGCGGGGTGTTAGGCCGACGCCATTCATTTCCTCAAGCTGTTCCGCGTTGGCCGGACGGAGCTCGTTGAACTTACGGGCTGAGGAAAGGACATTTCGCTCGAGCGAACCGACGGTATCGTTGTAGGTGGTAACGGTTCGTTCGATGGCGTCGCCCAATTTTGCGAAATGCTGATGCATCGTGAGCAGCCTTTTATATAAATCCAGGCCGGTTTCGCGAATTTTATCGATGTTCTCCGCCAATGCCTGTTGGCGCCAGCCATGAGCGACTGTGAGCAACAGGCTGATGAGAGTGAGAGGAGTGGCGATGAGCACGCGTCGCTCTACGCCGAAGTCGAGGAGCGTGGGATCGTGTTCCAGAGCGGCGCTGAAGAGCGATTCGAGCGGCAGAAATGCGACGGCGAATTCGGGCGAACACGCGAGCCGACCCCAGTAGGCTTTCTCGCCGAGCGATTTCACATGCTTTCGAACTTGATCCGCGTGAGCTATGAGGTGTCTGGACCGTTCGGCTTCATCTTGCGCCTCGATAGCGCGGAGATAAGCTTCGAGCGAGACCTTAGCGTCAACGACGACCTGGCATTGATTCGGCAAACGAACGATTAAGTCGGGGCGCTGATTGGTCTCGCCGAATAAAGTTTTTTGCTCGGCGAAATCGCAATATTCGAGCATTCCGGCAAGCTCGACGACGCGGCGCAATTGCATTTCTCCCCAACGGCCGCGTTGAATTGGCGAGCGCAGAGCGGTTTTGAGCTGGTCTGTCGATTGGCGGACGCGCTCCTGCAGTTGGGTCAGGGCTTGCACCTGGGCTGAAATACCGGCGTACGCGCCGACTCGCGATTGCTCGACGGCCTGAACCTGCTCCTCGAAGCGGCGAAGCGATTGATTGACGGGTTCGACGAGGTGCTGAATCTGATCGCGGCTGCGATCCAGAAAAAGCTGGCTGTTAGTTTGCAAAGCTTCGGCGGCTAAGGCCCGAAATTTTTCTTCCAGTTGCTGTTGCGTTTGAGTGAGAAGTCTCATCTGCATTTCCGCGAGCTCCCGGTTCTTCGCGCTTTCGGCTTCCTTTTGAATGGCGATGCGTTTGGCTTCATCCAGCTCGGAGCGCTGTTTTTCGGCGTGTTCTAAAGCTTCATTTGCGGTTTGGCGCCAACGGCGGGCTTGAGATAACTGATATGCGGCGACGGCGACCGCGGCGAACAACCCGAGCAGCAATATGAAGAGAAGCACAGTTACCTACCATTATCTCAACATTTTCGTTGGGTTTTGTTTTGGGGCTGCCGGACGAACGCGTTGCCTGATAATGGAGGCGTGACAGATCAATTGTTCCTGTCCATTTGGCTCGATCGACACAGCCGCGCCAATCGCATCCGGCATTTCGAAAAGCTGCTGCGATTGTTTCCCTTCTCGCAACGGGAGCAGCCGCAATCGGTTCTCGCCATTCACGCCATTGATGCGACTGAACCACCGCTACTGGAACGGCCAGTAAATGGGCCGGTGGACGTTTCCGAACTGATGGGGTCGCTTGGGGAATACCAGGGCGAGGACGTCGCCTATAGTCTCGAAAGCTGGTGGGACTTATGGCAATTCGATGGTGATTGGGCGCTTACCCCGACGCGAGTCGAACTGTCGTGTTTTGGTCCCGAGTTCGATAACGGCACGGATCGGCAAGCGCTCGAGCAGGAGGATCTTCGAATCGATTTTGGCGTGGACAGCCATTATTTGCCGCGAGCGGATACACCCGGCGCCGGCACGCTGATCCAATCGAACATCAGGAGTTTGTTGCGATTGGTACACGAACTGGATTCTTCTCTTCCTGTCGCGAAGCGGCT
>JAFASD010000169.1 GCA_019244945.1 Acidobacteriaceae bacterium
ATTTCCCCCGATGGCATTGCTGGCGAGGGGGCTGCAAGCGTTGGTTTGAAGCAAAGTAACTGGAACGCGCTGATCGGTAGAAAGGAAATTGTTATCGAGAAAGTCGTCGGCCAATACGATTTCGCGCATTTTGGTTTTGAAGTCATCGGTCTTGGTCCATTCCCAATAGCGGTTCCAGCAATCCAGATATCCGGGTCCGGAGCAGCCGTTCGGATCCAAACCGGCGGCAGGAGTGGGGATCTTACTGGAGTGACATCTGGCACAAGTATCGGCGAAAACAAGTTTGCCGCGCTTCAACTGGTCGGCATCTTTGGTTAGATAGGCGTCGCCTCCGGGCGCGTCTTTCAGGTGATGCGGATCGGTAGTTTTTAAAAAGAACAAAGCCAGATCGGGTGTCTGAGATTCGGTTGCACCCCAGTAAGTGGAGTTCTTGCGGGCGACCGAGATCTCAATGGGCGAAGGCCGCTTGCCGCCGATGAGGGGATTGAAATGCAGAAGCCACTCTTCACTGAAAAGACCGATGTTGATGAAAACGCGGTTGAGAGCGCCGAGCGCTCCTACTGAATCTGCGCCGTCTTTTAAAACGCGGGGCGACCAAACGGTATTGGGAGGTTGGAAAAACGTGGTGAGCACGCCGGTGTGGACGTAGTCGTTGAACTGCTTATTATTGAGACCACCACCAGCCAAGGTTTCTTTTCCCCAACGTTTTGCGGCCTGCAGCCGCGGGCCTAGATAGTAGACCGCGTTCATGGTGCGAGGGTTGTTGATGTTATCGGTAGAAGTCAGCGAGGTATCCAACGAGCCTGGGCGAGCGCTGTGGAACAACTGAAAGGTAAAGCTGCTTTGGTCGGCCTCCCAGGCAAAGATGCGATCAAACCAGAAGTACTGTGCTCCGACATTGGAACTCAAGTTCTCCCATTTCGGGTTTTCCGGGTCCTGAGGAGGCTTGATCGGATTCGGGCCGACGTGGCAGAACCCGCAGGACATTCCGACGCGATAGGGTTTGATTAGATCTTTGGAAAGGTAATATTTGGGATCGTCATAGTAACGCTTCGGGTCCCATTTTTTTGCCGCAGCTTCATCGAAATCGGGATTTGGAAAGAGGCGCAAACCGACAACTCCCGTGGCGTACCCGTAGTAACTTCCAGCGGGAATGTTCTTGCCGCGGGCGCCGATTTTAATGCCGGGATATTTGCTTTCATTCTCGAATGGGTCAGGAGGGCAATTCGAGCTGCGCTTATCGAGCCACAAACCGTAGCGATCAGCGTTCGGAGCGGTGGCTTTGTCGAAACAAGGTTCATTTACTAATCCGAGATAGTTCCAACGGTTATCGCGGCTGAATTTCAAACCAGGGTAGGAAGAGAGAGTTTTGAGAAAATCCACGGTGCCGAAACTGAGAGTTGAGAGCGTATTCCAGAAGCGATCGTTGCCGCCGGTCCAGGCGATCCAGTTATTCCGGCCTTTTACTTCGTCTGGAGTCAGCGTGATTCCACCGTCCATGTCGTGGAAATAATCCTCGTCCGCAGCAGGCATTGAGGCAGGGCTGCGGTTCGCGCGCATAGCTTCGTCGCGCACTTGTCCGGGAATGGCGGCTTGATTCGTGCCGCTAAAGAGAACCAAGATGACAAGGGTCGGCAACGATATTGCAAGCGCGAGCCAAAACTTTCGCATGGTGATCACAACCTTTCCTCCTCAGCGGGAGAGGATATCACAGATCGAGGAGTTATCCGGTTTACTGGGGGCCGAGTAATTCTTCGGCGCGAGCGTTTTTACCAACCGAACTGGGCGCCCGCTAGGAGACTCGTTTGGCGGTGTACTCCAGCGTTTGCCCAAAGTCGGGAATTTCCACAGTGAATTTTATTTCGTCGTTCTGTACCTTGCCTTTATAGTTCACCTTTGCCTCGTTGCCCTGGTAGTTGATGGTGATCGTGAACGAAATGTTGTCGCCATCGACTTTCCCGTCCTGGATGACCGATTTACCGAACATGTTGCTGCTGGTCTCGCCGGTCAGTTTGTTGCCGTCGACCTTGAAAACAAAGGTTCTCTCGACAGCTCCGGCGGGCGATTGGGCGGTACCCTTCCAAGTGCCGCTCACGTCGGCCGCCGATAGGGTGAACGCGAGTAGGCCAATCAAAGGTAATAACCATTTCATATGAATTTACGCTCCTTTTTGTAGATGTCTTTTTTACCGAACGAACCCAGATGACCTGGGCTGCCGGATTTTACCAAACGAACTGGAATCGTCCGACACGCGAAGACGATTTTACGGGACGAAGCCAATTTCCTGATCCGAGGGGTCGTTTTACCAAACGAACTGGGTCCATCGGGCATCTTCCGGTCCTCTTTTGCGAATCGAAGCCAGTTTTCCGGTTCGAGCGGTCGTTTTACCAAACGAACTCGCCGAGTGGGCGGTGTTTTGTGGAACGAACCCAATCGGGTGGTCAGGGATCCAGGGAACGTCACTTTGGAATTGTAGAGGAGAGTAGGCGACCACTGTAAAGCGCTTTGCGGTAAGATGTTCAAACGGTTCGGAAAAAGCTCTGGGGAAAAATTCGTCACCGAGGGAAAAGGGTGGTTAATCCGATTAAGCCGCTGCGCTATGCCCGCTATATGCATGCAAAGGAGATCGCAGCCTATGAAAAAGAAAATCCAACGGCTTAAAAGCGATAAGCAAGCTGAGGCGTTTCTCGCCAAAGATCTATCGACCTCGACTTTTCGCAGTTCAAACCCGCCCGCTTTGAATTCGAGAAGAAGGACGAGCAGATCAACGGTTGCAAAGCACTTGCCCAAGATACTCAACGCGTGGCTAAAAGCGCTGCGCCTTGTTCGTCCGACAGAAAAAGGTGCGTCCGGTATAAATGGGATTGTGTATCTTCTGTGGAATCGGTTCGGTAGATGCCTCAAATTGAATAGCGGCCACAATTCGACCGCATGTCTCAGATACGTTTTATATCTCTAGAGGAGCCAGATGGCTGGCTTGCAGTGCGACTCGACGCCGGTGATCGCATTCTTGGAACCAAGATTTCTTTGCCTTATTGTCTTAAGGTTGAACTGGTCGAAACTAGGAATGGCCGAGACTACTTTCAAATTCTCGAAGGCCCGTATAGAGGCAGACGAGCCAGCGCACCACGTAAGAGCCAGTCTCAGTCCTGGCTGGTTTCAGGTCTGACACAGCGGCCTGCTGCGGGTGTGCAATTCTCGGTAGCAGATCAGTCAATCACATACAACGGCAAGGGTCCATTCTCCGCTTTCTCCGGTGCTTGGTCAAATGGCGTCCGGGAGTTCACCCCGATCCCAGCCGGCCATTATGAGATAAACATGCCGGATAGTCCCCACGACAAGACGCGATCGGGATATTATCGGTATACGAAGTACCACAAGACCTGGTTCCGCATCGGTAATTTTGCGGATCGGTATCTCCATGTGGGAGTGATCTCTGAGGGTTGCGTGACCGTGCGTCCATTTCTCTACGATCCTGTGGCAGACAGCACCACCACAGGCCCGTTCCCTCCTGATTTCAGCGATCTTCGTCACGTATTTTCCGCACACATCGAGGGCGCATTGGGTCTGCATTCCCAAAATGGGCAGCATGTGTATCCGAAGACGATGCCCAATACGCTTGCGTCGTGGGACGACTTGTATCTTTATTTGATCTGCAGTCGGCTCAATGATCATGCAGTCGGCACGCTAATCGTGAAATGATGGCCAGGGAAATTATTATTGTCGTGCTATTTTGCGCGGCGCCTTTCGTCGCGAGCGCTCAAACCTACGATGCGAGCTGTCAGCCCGAGAGGCAAAAAATGGCTGAGCTTGTCAGCGAATCGCAGACGAAGCCTGTTATCTCGCGATTTTTGGCCTACATCAAATTTCTCGATGAGGCTCCGGAAGAACCGGCAGATTGCGTTCATGAGGAGCTGGGGGACAGAATCTCCGATCTTGAAACAAAGCTCATCAAAATTGAAATTTCGCATCAGGGGTCGGAGCCATGGAAGGTTTTGCACTGCAATGGCATTGATCCCCAGACCCGACGTTGCCAGGGAATCGAGTTGGACGATACGCCTCTCATCCCGGAGACCAAAATTTTTCAGCCGGAGCTTAGTATCGGTAACGAAACCTCAGCGAGAATTGCGATGGACTCGCAATACGGTGCCCGCATCCTCTATGCGCTTGGAGGTTCAGCGAGCGCGATGCAGGATTACCAGATTCCGTTTTTGCTCCCCTGCCGCGGCCAGACCGTGGACCTGATGAAGCTCAAGAAATACCGCGATCCAGTGTTGATGGTAGTGCTTGAACGAGAGGACTCGTTGCATTTGAGAAAAGTGGTCTGGTTTCTGAAAAATCCCTCTCCGCTGCCCTGAAAAAAGGGCTCGTTAAAAATGCCACAGAAAAGAGCCTCCTATCGGCTTGAGCCCGCGACTTGTCCTAATTGGCACTCGTCGTGAACGGCGTGGACTGCGCGTTCTAGGCCATCTAGCCGCACGACGATGCCGATTGTTAATTCGCTCGAGCCTTGGGCGATGGCGATGATGTTGATCTCTTCGCGCGAGATAGCGGTGAAGACGCGGCCTGCCAGGCCTGGCGTTCCGCGCATTCCTTCGCCCACAACCGCCAGCAATCCGACATTTTCATCTACTTCAATGGGCTTCAAATAGCCGTGCGCCAGCTCAATTGAGAGGTTGGCTTCGAGTGCTTCTAATGCCGCAATCACGTCGTGTTTGCGAATCAGAAAGCAGAAGCTCTGCCGATAACTCGAGCTGCTGAAGACGAGAATCTCCACATTGCCGAGCGCTAGTGCATCTAGGGCGCGCGCCATCAAGCGGGTACCGCTTAATACCGCGTTGGCTGGTTCCATCGAGATCAAGGCGACGTTCGACATGGAGGTAACTGCCCGGACGCCTTTCGGTTCGTCGAAACGCGAAACGATTTTGGTTCCTGGCTTCTCGGGTGCGAAACTGTTCTTGCTCCAAACCGGGATGCCTTTCTCGACCAGGGGCGCGAGGGTTCGGGGATGAAGAATTTTCGCTCCGTTATAGGCGAGTTCCGCGGCCTCAGCATACGTGACTTCATCGAGAACGGCGACGCCCGAGACCAGGCGAGGATCGGCGGTCATGATGCCGTCGACGTCTGTCCAAATCCAGAGCTCCTGGGCGTTCAATGCGGCGGCGAGAATGGAGGCGGAGAAATCGGACCCACCTCGGCCCAGCGTGGTTGGGCGGCCATCCGTGGTTGCGCCGTTGAAACCGGTCACGACCGGGATTGTGCCCCGTTGGATTAGCGGCAAGAGCCGCTGTTGACATCTTTCCTCCGTAAGATTCATCTGCGGTGAAGCATTTCCGAAGACGGCGTCGGTGATCACTACGTCGCTGCCGTTGACAGCAGTGGCGTTGATTCCGCTCGCTTCCAAATAGTGGGCCAATAAGGTGGACGAGAGGCGCTCTCCAATGGCGAGCGCTTCATCGACGGAGCGGGGTGGGCGCTCGCCCAGCATCAAGATGCCGTTAGCAATGCGATGGAGCTCTGAAACGAGGGCGTGCACGTTTTCCAAAGCCGCTTCGCGGAATTTCGCGGCAGTTGCTTGGGCAAGAAGATCTTCGCCGGCGGTCAGATGCCGGTCGAGTAGTGTGCGAAGATTCGCGTCGACCGCAGCCCGATCGCCAAGCTCGGCGTGGCGCAGCGTGTCGAGGAGGAGATCGGTGACCTTCGACATGGCGGAAACCACGACCACTAAGGCATGTTGTTTTCTTTGGTCGGAGATAATCGTCGCGGCGACGCGCATCCGGTCGGCGCTACCCATGCTGGTGCCGCCGAACTTCATTACGAGTACGTTATTCAACACACACTCCTTCAAAGGCGTGGGCGTGAGTTGAAACGGACCCACCGAATGTGTAATTATTCATAGTAGTGAATAAAGATACAGGACCGGAGGATTGACAATGGCCGCGCCGATCTATCAGCCAGCATCCCATGCAGGGATCATTACGCTCCGGAAAGACTTGGATTTGTCGTCCGAACAGTTGAATGGCTTATTGGACTTGACTCATCCGGTCAAGCAATTCAGGCAGCGGTATGCGTCGGCATTGAAGGGCCGGTATTTGAGCCTGTTGTTCGAGAAGCCCTCCCTACGGACGCGAGTGACGTTTGAACTCGCGATCAAACAGCTTGGGGGAGATTGCATCACGCAAACCGGGATGATTGGCGAGCGCGAGGCTTTGAAGGACGTTGCGCGGAATCTAGCGCGTTGGACTGACGCGATTGTGGCGCGCACGTTTGCGCAGGACACGATTGACGAACTGGCGCGGTGGTCCGGAATTCCCGTGATCAATGCGCTCAGCGATCTGTATCATCCGTGCCAGGCTTTGGCGGACATGTTTACGTTGAAAGAGCACTTTGGGCGATTGCGCGGGCTGAAGCTCGCCTATGTTGGGGACGGCAACAATGTTGCGCATTCGTTGATGCTGTGCTGCTCGCGGTTAGGAATTCATTTTTCGGTGGCAACGCCGGCGGGTTATGAACCAAATGCGGCGGGGGTGGCGCAAGCGCGCGAATTTGCAGCGGAATCGGCGGCGCAGATCGAGATCACGAGGAATCCGGAAGAAGCCGTCAATTCTGCTCATGCCGTGTACACAGACGTTTGGGCCAGTATGGGACAAGAGTGCGAAGCAGAGGAACGCAAGAAACTTTTCGCGCCGTATCAGGTGAATGAAGCGCTGCTCGATCATGCGCGTAAAGATGTGCTGTTCATGCATTGCCTGCCGGCTAAACGCGGATTGGAAGTGACGGATGCAGTTATGGAATCGCCGCAATCGATCGCGTTTGAGCAGGCTGAGAATCGTCTGCATGTGCAGAAGGCGCTGCTGCTCATGATGCTTCAATAGCTTCCGATGACAGCAAAAAAGGTTGCGCTTGCCTATTCGGGTGGCCTCGATACCTCTATCATCATTCCCTGGTTAAAGGAACACTATCGCTGCGAAGTGGTCGCGGTGTGCGGCGA
>JAFASD010000308.1 GCA_019244945.1 Acidobacteriaceae bacterium
GTTTCCCAGGAGATTAATCAGCACTTGTCGGAGGCGCGTTGGATCACCGGTCAGGGCTGTTTCGGTTGTGGGCGCGACGTTGACGCTGAGCTCGATGCTTTTTTCGCGAGCCTTGGGACAGATCACCTCGGCAGCCTGCTCGACGACTTCCTTCAGATTGAATTGGACCCGTTCGAGCTCGAGGTGACCAGATTCAATTTTCGAAACATCCAGAATGTCGTTGATGAGGGTCATGAGATTAGCTCCGGCGCGACGAAAGACTCTCAGGTAGGCGAGTTGATCGGCATCTAGCTGCGATTCGCGGAGGACGTCCGCCAAACCGAGGATGGCATTCAATGGGGTGCGAATCTCATGGCTCATGGTGGCCAAGAAGCGATCCTTTTCCCGGCTGGCTTTCTCCAGCTCGAGATTCTTTTCGCGAAGAGCATTCTGGATTTCTTTCTGCCCGGTGATATCGCGAGTGATCTTCGCGAATCCGCAGAGGCGCCCCTCGCCATCGCTGAGCGGGGTAATTACAGAGTCTCCGAGAAAGCGCGAGCCGTCTTTGCGGACGAGCCAACTTTCTTCTTCATAGCGTCCTTCGCCGGCTGCGATACGCAGAATTTCCGAGGGGTGCTGCTTTGCCCGATCTTCTTTTGTATAGCAATGGGAGAAATGCATTCCAATCGCCTCTTGCGCGGTGTAGCCTTTCATGCGCTGGGCGCCGGAATTCCAGCTGGTGATATAGCCATCGGGATCGAGCATGATAATTGCGTAGTCTTTGACGCCTTCGACCAGAGAGCGAAACCGTTCTTCGCTTTCACGCAATTGAATTGTTCTTTCTTGTACCTGCTGCTCGAGGGTGCTGCGATAACGGCTCTCGCTCTCTTTCAGCTTGTTTTCAGCCTGAGAGCGCTCGATATCGAGATGATTGAGCAGCCAGCCGTTCGCCCAAATGAGGAGAGAAAAGGCGACCATGGTGGCGCAGGCGAATAGGGACAAGCCAACGCTGGTTTCGTAAAGTCCTTTCAGTTGCCCCTGCCAAGGCAGCCAGCCAAGCGCGGCGGGGATGATCAAAGCGGCGGGCAGGAGCCGCCTCGCCATGATTCCGCCGGGCGCAGCGCTGGTGAGTGTGATCATAATCCCCCGATTGGGCGAGGAGAGCAGTAAAGCGCCGGACAGAAGCAAACAGATCAAGGAGGTTTGGAGCGCCATGCCCTGATGAAGGGTCAACCCAAAGTAGTTATGGACGCCATAGAGAAAGCCAACGGCGTTCAAGAGACACACGAGGGAGGCCGTGACAGCCAAAGCTTGAGAGATGAGCGTTCCGATACGGTAGCGCAACAACAGGGCGCTACAAGCCAAGAGTAAAAGGGCCACTGCTGTTGGGAAAGACATGCGGCCCGGGTATACGCTGCCCGCTGTGATTACTGGATCGCGGAAAAGAAGCTCATCGATGCCGAGATTACGGCCCGAGGCGTATTCAAACAGGGTGACCAAGCTGAGCACGATGGTGACGATTGCGCAAGCCGGCGCCACAAGGCGCATGAAGCGATTGGATTCACCGCGAGCATTCAACCAGACGGCCACTCCGATCAATAGGACGCCGAGCGCACTGTTCGCCTTTATGCTGAGATGACCGGGTTGTAGAGTCTTGAGAATTTCGATATGGAATGCCCAGCCTCCGATGAGCACCACCAGGCCAAGCGCAATGGCCAGCGATCCTATCCTCTGCGCTGCCGTGACGAATCGCAATTCGAGGTCGGACGGAGTATCGATTTCATTCGACTGGTTGAAGACGAGCGCCCGGCGAAGCTGGAGTATCCAGATAAACATCGCCAGGCATATCACGATCAGGAGGGCAATCAGCCAGAGGCTATGGGTGGTGGTCCACCAACGGGTTCCCGTCACGACGACATCATGCGGGGAACGGAGCAGAATGTGGAAAGACCTTGGTTCGCGGCTTTGATCGGTCTCGGTGACGCAGATTCCAGTGAGGCGCAGGCGATCGCCATCTTTCAGGTCTAGAGAGAGATCCGGTTTGGATCCGCTTTTGAGATGCGCTTGAAACAGCGTAGGGCCGGCGCGCATGTACCACACCTGCTCGCCAGGGCGATCAACTCGCGAGAGCAGCTCGCCATCCATGCGGACGAGGAGGCCGTCAAAAGGAGCGAAGAGAAAACCGTCCTTCAATTGGAGAACGTGGTCGGGCGCAACTACAACGGGCGCCGGTGGATTTCCATTGGCGATTTTGCGAACCAGCGTATCTTGCAGAACAGGGGAATATTCTCCGGGCCTTACGAAACCGACCGCCTCTAATCGTGCGCCGGGAGCGAAACGGGCCGGGTCGGAGGTTTCGATCTTGATTGCGTTCTTTTCGGATTGGAGGTACAGGAATGATCCCGTTTCCTGGTAGGTCACTGTTCCGGAGATTTTCACCCGGTGATCCAGGGATTGAGGCAATCCGAATCGAAACAGGCCCTCAATGCCTGTTTCGGGGCTGGCGAAGGGGTTGGCAGGCGGGGGGGGTTGCTCGATTTGAACTGCGCTGAGATCGGGCACGAAAAGTCTCAGGCCGACGAACTGGCGTTTTTCGTTGAATTTGGTTCCGCAAACGCCGCGGACTCGCACGGTGGCGTCCACAAGGCTGCTAAAGTCTCGGGGCGGGAAGTCATGGATCCGGGCGTCGATGTCTCCGCCCCCGGTGTCGATATGAAGAAAGAGGACCTGGCGGCCCCAAGCCTCGGAGATTTTGGCCGAGTGCACGACACCACGAATCTCGACCCATTGACTGTCTTCTTTGCCGCCTACCAGATCGCCATAAGCTGCTTTTTGAGGCAGCGGCAAGGCTCGCCTGTCCAGAACTTCCACGCGATTCGCAACGATTACGGGAGCAAAGAGGCCGGATCCAGTTTTCCCCCAAAGCTCAACTTCGTCTCCGGAATGCACTTCAGCGTTGTCGGTCCTATCGACGGAGATGCCATAGCCGGATTCTTCGAGAAAAAACGAGTTCTTCCAACCGGAAAGGGCAGTCACAATCCCTTTGATTTGGACTGGGCGCGATTGCGCGGCTTCGGAAGTACTAAGGCGTCGGAGGTCTGCCACGTGAAGGATGGGATGGCCCTGGTCTGGAACGCTGGGCCTTGCGCCCATCGAAACAAGCAGCAAGGCAGCGGCGCTCATCCAAAGTCTTCGCGAGTGCACGTAGACATTACTCCGTTCTTCATATCGGGACAGCGTTGCCAAAAATTAGAGATTCACGGAATCCGGCAGGGCAGTCCATAGTACGAAGTGCCAGAGGCAGCGCGGAAGCGAGGACCCTAGGACGATGCAGAGGGGTTCAGGGGTTCCAGCAACAATGCCGGGGGATACTGGAAGCTTCGTTGCTCGATATGGACCTGAAATCTGGAGCTAAGGCCGCAAAGGTCATTGTTGCGACGACCGTAGCTCTTTCCTTTATTAGCTACTGGCGGGGAGCAGCCATCGTGCTCAACGATTTGGCGTCCTCCATGTTTTACGCGGGCGGCATTGCCGAGCAAGCAGTCGGCAAATCGGCGGCCTGGTATGTGCTGGGCGTTATGCTGTTCAGTTTTGCCGTTCGTTCCGTGTACATGGAAAGCTGCGGCATGTTCGTGCGGGGCGGCGTTTACGTTGTCGTGCGCGACAGCATGGGTCCGATTGTGGCAAGGCTTTCGGTCTCCTCTCTGGTTTTCGATTACATCCTGACTGGCCCGATCAGCTGCGTGAGCGCGGGACAATATCTCGGCCGATTGATCAATGAATTATTTGGGTTCGCGCACCGCAACACGCATGTGGATCCAAATACCTTTGCGGCCTTCTTTGGCGTGCTGGTCACTCTCTATTTCTGGCGCAGCAATATCAAAGGGCTAGAAACATCGAGCACAGAAGCGCTGAGAATTATTCAGATCACGACCGTAATGGTGTTGGCGATTTTGATCTGGGCGCCTTTGACGATTGTGTTGCAAGGGAAGTGGCAACTGCCGCCGGCGCCGGTACCCCACAACCTGGTGTTGCAGAAGGAATCCTTAGGATGGCTGAAAGGCACCTTCTGGCCGACGATTCCGATTGTGGCGGTCACAATCGCTTTTGGGCATTCTCTTCTATCCATGAGCGGTTTTGAGACGCTGGCGCAGGTTTACCGCGAGATTGCATCGCCCAAACTAAAGAACCTGAAATTTACGGCGAATATCGTGTGTCTGTACGCGATCTTCTCGACCGGTGTGATTACGCTGCTGGCCGCCATGATCATTCCGGACGCGGTTCGCCTGACCTATGTGGATAATCTGATCGGCGGATTGGCGATGAATCTCGTCGGACCGGAAATTCTCCGGCTGGGCTTCCATGTGTTTGTGGTGATCGTAGGCGTGCTGATCCTCTCGGGCGCGGTCAATACATCGTTGATTGGAGCGAACGGCGTGCTGAATCGCGTGGCTGAAGACGGCGTGCTGCTGCAAGCCTTTCGGAAGCCGCACCCCAAATTCGGCACGACCTCACGCATTATCAACAGCATCACGCTGTTGCAACTTTTGACGATCATTCTGAGCCGGGGAGATGTTTATCTGCTGGGCGAGGCTTACGCTTTTGGCGTGGTTTGGAGTTTTGCGCTGAAAGCGCTGGGTGTTCTGGTGCTGCGTTTTCAGCGAAGCGATCAGGAATATAAAGTGCCTTTGAACATCCACATTGGCGGTAAAGAGATTCCCATTGGGCTGGCCGTCACCACTCTCGTGCTGCTTGCGACTGCGGCTGTGAATCTGTTTACGAAGGAATACGCAACCATTTATGGCGTCAGCTTCACTATCGCGTTCTTTCTGGTTTTTACTATTTCGGAGCGGATCAACACGCGCCGGCACAAGGAGCGACAGGAACAATCGCTAGAACGCTTCAATTTGCAGCATCAGCCGAGCGTCGACGCGAAATCGCTCCATGCGCGCGCGGGCAGCGTGTTAGTAGCGGTTCGCAATCCAGAGAACTTGCATCACTTGAAACGAACTCTGCAGCGGACCGATCTGCGGCGCAACGATATTGTCGTGATGACGGTTCGGCCGCTCGGCACGGATAGCGAATACGATCTCAATGAAGATCAAATGTTCGGTTCGGACGAAAAGACGCTGTTTACGGCTGCGGTGAACATTGCGGAAAAAGAGGGCAAGCCGGTGGAGCTGCTGGTGGTCAGCGCTATTGATCCGTTCGAGGCGGTGGTCCAGACTGCAAATCAGCTCAAAGTTTCGCGGCTGGTGACGGGTGTGTCGCCTCGGATGAGTTCGGATGAACTCGCGCGCAGGATCGGCCTCGCCTGGGAGAAACTTTCAGAACCGCGGCATCCATTTTCTCTCGAAATCATCAGTCATGGACGTCCGTCCACATTCGTCAACTTAGGACCGCATCCGCCGCGGCTCTGGCCGGAAGATGTCAACAAAGTGCACGATCTTTGGTTGAAATTAAGCTCCAACGATGCACTTGGGTCGAAACTGCACCATCGGGATGTTGTAAAAGTCGCGTTACGCAGACTAGAACAAACACTTAGCGGAGAACAGAGGGATGAGGTGCTTCAGGAGTTGGAAAACGAGCTGCGCAATCATCGATAAACCAAGCCGCTGATGAACGCAGATGAACAGGGATAATTTTAGCCTTCTGTGAGGAACCGTTCGCCTTCCGTGGTGCTTCTGAAATCCATTTCGGCGGATTGCAGTAGCTGGATGCCCTCCTCAGGCGTCTGGGCGACGAAGAGCAAAATATCGGCAATTGCGTCAGCGGCGCAGGCATAACTGTCAGCGCCACTGACTGACCGGTACCGCTTGATTAAATCTGCTCCACGCTTCCTGCGTTCTTCGAGCGGTGACATCAGTTCTATCTTCCAATACTCAAATGTATACAGTAAGTCATGATTTCGCCGAGTCGTCTTTCCTTGCTAGTAGTGGCTGCCGCTGGGCTTCCCTTTTGGGGCGCTCAATCTTCCACTCCGTTCGCAAACGTTCTCTATGGGGCGGCTTATTACCACGAGTACATGCCATATGACCGCCTGGACAAAGATGTCGCAATGATGAGCGATGCCGGACTGTCGGTTGTGCGCATGGGCGAGTCGACGTGGAGTCTTTGGGAGCCGCGCGAAGGGGATTTTGAATATGCATGGATGGACCGGGTGGTTGAGGCGATGGGCAAAGCCGGAATTAAGGTGATCATGGGTACGCCTACCTACTCGATTCCGACGTGGCTGTATCACGAGCATCCTGAGGTTCTGGCGCGCCCCTTGGGCGGGGCGCCGGTGTTCTATGGAATGCGGCAGAACATGGATACCGACAATGCGACGTTCCGCTTTTACGCGCAGAGGCTCATTAAGAATCTGGTAGAGCACTACCGCAATAACCCGGCGGTGATTGGATGGCAGATCGATAACGAGACCGCTTCCTACGGCGCATCAAATCATGACGTATTTGTGGGATTTGTGAATCATCTAAAAGAAAAGTTCGGAACCGTGGAGAATCTGAACAAAGCGTGGCTGCTGAACTATTGGGGCGAAGATGTGAACGCGTGGGAAGATATGCCCACTCGGGACAGCACGCAGAGCACGGGCTACAAACTGGAGTGGTCGCGCTGGGAACAGATGCGGGTAACTGATTATCTGGTTTGGCAAGCCGCGCTGGTGCGCGAATATCGGCGTCCGGATCAGTTCGTGATGCAGGATTTTGCGGGCGCGATGCACCGCGACGTGAACGAGTTTGCAGTGGCGAAATCGCTTGATATCGCGGGCACCAATCCCTACCACGGGACGCAGGATCATATGGATGGCGAAGCGCAGGCCGAGGTAGGCGACTACATTCGATCTCTGAAGCGCGCCAATTATCTAGTCACGGAGACCAATGCACAAAGCACCGACTGGTCTTCGGCGTTCCAATATCCGCCGTACGATGGGCAGCTTCGCTTAGATGTTTATACGCATCTTTCTAGCGGGGCCAATATGGTGGAGTATTGGCACTGGCACTCGATCCATTCCGGCCAGGAAACCTACTGGAAAGGAATTCTCTCCCATGACCTGGAGCCGAATCGCGCTTATGCAGAGGTTTCCCGCACAGCGCACGAGCTACAGAAGATTGGGCCGCGCCTGGTGAATCTGCAGATCAAGAACCAGGTGGCCATTCTTTACAGCGTGGATTCCATGAATGCCTTGGAGTTCATGCCGTTCACTAGTAGCGGACCGCAGTGGTCCTTCGCGCCCGCAATGGCTGACTACAGCAGCCTGATTCATCAATTTCACCGCGTGCTCTACGATGCGAACACCGGCGTGGACTTCGTGTTTCCGGAGAGCGCTCATTTTTCAGATTACAAGGTGCTGATTGTTCCGGCGCTTTACATCGCAGACGATAACCTGCTGCGAAAAATTTCGGAGTACGTGCGAGGCGGCGGGCACGTTGTGATGACGTTCAAGAGCGGCTTCTGTAACGAGAACTCGATGGTGCGTTGGGTGCGGCAACCAGGGCCGCTTCGGGAAGCTGCCGGGTTTAGCTACCAGGAGTTTTCGAATCTCGAAAAGCCGCTCCAGCTTAAGGGCGATCCGTTCAAAGCCGGGGATAACAACAAAGTGATGTATTGGGCTGAGTTTTTGATGCCTGAGCATGCACAGGCCGTCGCGTATTACGATCATCCTTTCTTTGGGCGCTGGCCGGCCATTACGCGCAATTCATACGGCTCAGGCACGCTGACGTACGAGGGGACGTGGCTTTCAGACGCGCTGCAGAGGGATGTGGTTCTGGATGTACTGAAATCCGCCGATCTGGTTGGTTCGGATCAGCAGCTACCTGGACCGGTTCGCGTGAAGCATGGAACCAATGCGAACGGAAAGCGGGTTCATTACTATCTGAATTATTCGAGCGATCCACAGTCATTTACTTACGCTTACAGGCCGGGCGCGGATTTGCTGACTGGCAACGAAGTCGCAAATTCTGGCCAGCTGCGGCTGAAACCGTGGGATTTGGCGATTATAGAGGAGCGATGAAACGATCGGGTTCAACCACGATCCTGCTGATCGGCCTTTTCAAGCTGTTCAAAGCGCTTCTGCTGATTGCAGTGGGAATAGGAGCGCTGAAGCTTCTCCACAAGAACGTTGCGGACGTGGCGACTCATTGGATTGAAGTTTTGCGCGTCGATCCGGAGAACCGGTTTATCCATCCGATGCTTAGCAAACTGTTCCGGATTGGACCGAAGCAACTGAAAGAACTCAGCGCGGGAACATTCTTTTACGCGGCATTGCTTTTAGTTGAGGGCGTAGGGCTGTTGATGCGAAAGCACTGGGCAGAATACTTCACTGCGATCATGACCGCTGCTTTAATTCCACTCGAGGTTTACGAGCTGGCGAAGCACTTCACGGCGGCCAAGGTGATTGTGCTTCTCGTTAATGTCGCGATTGTCGTTTACCTTGTGGCAAGACTGCGCGGTCGACGCGGCGGCGGCCGATCGCAACCGCGCACAACTCGCGCCACAGTTTTGCACAAATGAGATCAGCCATAGTTTTAGTTCTGGCGTTTGCAGTCAGCGCCTGGTCTCGCCAGGATGCGGGCAGTGAGTGGAATGGCGTAGTGCAGGCGGAGAACGGGGCGAGCATCGGGGATGCCACGGTTGAATTGGTATCGGGAACAGTCAAGCTGTCGGCCACCACGGGACCGGATGGTCACTACCACTTCGCGTCAGTGCCGCGAGGGCGTTATCAGTTGGTTGTGCGAGAGGAGAAGCTAGAGTTTGTTTATTCGGGAGCTCTGAATTTGCCCGTGACGACGCTGGCAAAGATCGTAGTCTTGGAGCGCGGCGCGCTTTCGGTTGATCTCGGGACGGAGTCGGCGGGGACCGGCGGAGAAACGCTTTCCGCTAAGGCGGTCTCTGCAATTCCTCTTAACAAGCGCGACTTCAGCCAGCTTCTTCTTCTGGCAGCGGGCACCATGACCGATGCGAATGGGGCAACGAACTTCACGCAGCAGTTCGCGGTGAACGGCCAGCGTGGCGTGGAGGCGGTGTTCGCGGTGGATGGCGCGGATACCAGTGATCCGGAGGTGGGTGGGGCGACGTTTTCGAATTTCAATGTGGATGCGGTCCAGGAAATTCAGTCGTCCTCGGGTTGGATGCCCGCCGAGATTGGCCGTGGCGCGGCAGGATTTACGAACATCGTCACGCGTTCTGGAACAGACAGCTTTCATGGATCGCTATTTGAGTTTGTCCGGAATTCCGCTTTTGATGCGCGTAATTTTTTCGATCGGAGATCCATTGCGAATCCGGGGCGGATTCCGCCTTTTCGCAGGAATGAGTTTGGCTTCACGCTAGGCGGCCCAATTTCGATACCGGGCCTTGGCGAGAGCAGCCATAAAACGGAATTTTTCGCCGAGTATCAAGGTTTTCGCCAGGTTTTGGGAACCACGCAGGTGCTGCCTCTTCCCACCGCGGGCGAGCGCGCCGGAATCGATACCACTGCATTTCCAGGAGACACGCTGATCGTGCCGGTGAACCCGAAAATCGCGGCGCTGATCGATCGATATCCGCTTCCTAACGATCCGCAAGGTCCATTTGGGGCGCGTACTTATGCAACTTCCTCGAAAGTCACGACCGATGCAGACCAATTCTCGTTCCGCATTGACCATCAGCTCTCATCCAAAGATCATTTGTTCGGCCGAGTGAGCGTCAATAACCTGAGCGGTCCGGCGACGAATCCCGACCAGACTGCTCTTGACCCAAGTTTCGGAATTATTTATCGAGACCATCAGCGGAACGCGGTGCTCACGTGGACCCGGACGCTTTCGCCGAATTTCTCTTCGGAATCGTCGGTGAGCTTCACGCGGACGACGCCGTCTTTCCCAACGTTTGATCACCTGGATCCAGCGTTGGTTTTTGGCGATGGGCTATACGAGCCGTTTGATGCGGCAGCAGGATCGGTGACGACGTCGCTCGGCAATCTCTTTCAAGGACGGCAAAATCTTGCGTGGATACGGGGCAAGCACTCTCTGAAAGCTGGAGTGGAATTTCGGGCCAATCGGGATACCACCTACTTCGGGGTTACGCCGAATGGCCAATATACGTTCGGGGGCGGCACGGCGTACTCGCCAGTCGACATTCCATCCGCGAGCGGCACTCACAACATCCCAGCCGGCGCGCCGCTACCCGACACGCTCAGTGCTTTGCTGACCGGCAGCGCGTTCGCATACACGATTGCGGTTGCGCCGCCAAATTTTCCGCAGGGCGATCAGATTGGAGTGGCGGCGATATCGAGATATAACGTGAGTCTTTATATACAGGACACGTGGAGAATTTCCGATCGCCTGCTACTGGATTATGGATTGCGATATGAACTCTACACACCCATTAGCGAGAGAGCAAAGCGGACAGCCGGCGTGGCATTCGTTTCGGGGACAAATGGACCGCAACAGGAATATCTAATTAATCCACAGCCCGGCTACAAGCTCATCGGGAACGACTGGGGACCGCGGGTGCGGATCAACTGGCGGGCAAGCCAAAATTTTTGGATTAGAGTGGGTGGCGCGATTACGACGATTCCGCCTAACATTTGGCAGGACAATATGCTGACCGGCGCGGCACCTTATGTCGATTATCCGCGTCTGACGGCATCGCCCGGCGCGCCACTTCTTTTCGGTACGCGAATTACGCCCGAGGACTTGCCGGGGGTTTACACGCCGACAGGGGTAAACATTCTGGCTTCGGGCAATTCCAAAGCTGTACCGCCCAACACGGTTTGGGACATCGATCGTTTTGAGCAAGGCATTGCGGCCCTGAATCCCAGCCATCAAATCACGCCTTTGAATGTGAACGCCATCTCGCGAGATTTTCGCAACGCGTATTTGGAGACGTGGTCGTTCGCGCTGGAGCGACCCATTGGACGGCTTGCAGCAAACGCGGCGTACGTTGGGACGGCGGGAGTGAGCCTTCCGGCCATCAACTTCCCGAACGGCTATCCCGGCGCGACGGCGGGTTTCGCTCCGTACACGCAATTCAATGCTTCGGGCGAAACGATTGGCGGCTTCGGGACGGAGATCCTGATGACCAACCGCTCGCATTCGACGTATCACGCATTGCAGAGCTCCTTGCAGGGGCGGGTCACAAGCGGAGGTCCCGATATCCAGGCGAGTTTTACGTGGTCGAAGTCGCTGGACGACGTAAGCACAGTGATTGGCGGGTTCATCAGCGGCGCGTCAGGCGCTGTAGCTCCTGCGTGGCCGCAAGATCCGTTCGATACGCGGGCTGAGAAAGGTCCGTCCACATTTGACATTGAGCGCGCCTTTACGCTTACTGCCATTCAGGATTTACATGCAGACCGCCTCGCTGGTTTCCGGCTTCTTGGGCCGAAGCTCACGCGTGGTTGGCAGTTGCTGAGTGTCTCCTCGATCAACAGTGGCGCACCATTCACGGTGTATTCGGGCGTGCAGCAGACCGGAGTGGGATCGAACGGGGTAGACCGGCCGGATCAGATCGCAGATCCGGAATTATCGACGAGCCGTAAGATTCGCGAGGATTACTTCGGTCTGGGGGCAAACAATGCATCGTATTTTCTGATCCCGTTGAACGTGCCGGGAGGGACTGGGCCGAATCAGGGCGTGTTTGGATCGTTGGGCCGGGATACTTTCCGCGGGCCTGCGCTCTACAATTTCGACTTTGCACTGATCAAAGACACGCCGCTTAAGGTGGAGACCGGTCACGAAGTGATGGATCTGCAGTTCCGCGCGGAATTTTTCAACCTGTTTAATGTTGTTAATTTCGGGCTACCGGCGAATACGATAAAAGGTTCGGGGTTTGGAGAGATAAACCGGACTGCGTCGAACTCGCGGCAGATTCAGTTCTCGCTGAAGTTAATGTTCTGATGATATTAGTGCGCCTGTCCGGAGTAAGGGGAAGAGGCGTCTGGTTTTTATAATGAAGACGAAGCAACGAAAGGACTCGATTCATATTGCCCTTCACCTTTCCCGCGGATCTTAGCCTGTGGGACATCATTCAAAACCTTCGACCGGTTCCGCTAGCCATCATCGTTCTCTTGATCCTGTTTTCACTGTTTTCGTGGACGATCGTGTTTTCGAAAGGGACTGTATTTAGCCGGGCGAAGCGTGAAAATCGCAGTTTTCTCCGCGCGTTCCGAAAAGCCAGCAACTTGCAGGCGGTAGCGGTGGCGAGTGAACAATTCACTTCGGCCCCGCTGGTCGCGGTCTTCGATTTCGGCTATGGGGAAATTGAGCGCCAGATCAAGCAGCGCGGGGCGCTGGTTAATAAAGACGCAATCGAGCGCAGCTTGCAGCTGGGCATTAGCGAAGAAGTCACCAAGCTGGAGATGAATATGAGTTGGCTGGCAACGGTCGCATCGGTATCTCCGTTCATCGGCCTGTTTGGGACGGTTTGGGGCATTATCGATGCATTCGCCGGATTGGGAAATGCGGGGAGCGCGAGCCTGCGCGCGGTGGCGCCGGGTATCTCGGAGGCGCTGATTACGACCGCGATTGGTCTCGCGGCAGCCATTCCGGCAGCTATTTTTTACAACGTGTTCGGAACACGGATTAAAGAGATGGGCACGCGTATGGAGGACTTCGCAATCGAGTTTCAGAATCTCGCCGAGAGGGATTTCGGCGGCTAGGAATCAGGGATCGTTATGGCATTTACTTTCAGAGGAGAAGGCGGACATCTCGGGCGGAGATTTGGCGGCCCCTCCGCGATGTCTGAAATCAATGTCGTTCCGTTAGTGGACGTTGTCCTGGTCTTGCTGGTGATCTTCATGATTACGGCGAACGTGATGGAGTTCGGTCTCGACATCCAGGTGCCGAAAGTCAAACGAGTTCAGAACACCGCACAAGATCTCCCGGTGGTGAGCATCACAAAGAATGGCGAATCGTTTTTGAATGATAAGCCCATCAACATAAATTTATTGGCGCAAGGCATCCGACAGCGTTTTCACAATCCCACGGCTGTCTACGTTCGAGCCGATAAAGAAACGACCTGGGACATCATCGCGCAGATCGTTGCTGAGCTCGGCGACGCGAACTTTGAAGTAAAGATGGTGACGGCGCCCGTTGATTCTTCCGCGCGTCAGCCGCGCTGACCGAAATGGCAGAGCCACTCGACATTCTGGACGAGCGCGATCCACTGGCCTTTCCCTTCGTAGGCTCGCTGGTCATTCACATGTCTGTGGTCGCCGTTTTGTTCCTGGGCTGGTATTGGATGAATCGAGCGCGCGAAACTTTGGGCGATATCAACCCTGCGGGTGGTCCGGCGTATGCGGTTTCTCCGGTTCACAATATTCCGATTCCGCGGCGTGAGGCGCCTCCGAATCCGGTGGCTAGCGACACGCAGTCGCTCGCGCCCTCTGCGCCTGCCAAGCAAGAAGCACAAAAGAAACAAGCGGCGCCCGAAAAGAACGCGGTAGAGATTCCAGACAAGATGAAGCGGCAGGCGGAAAAGCCCTTGCATCAACAGCAATACATGCAGCCAGCGCCTCAGAATCAGATCTACAGCAGGTCGCGGACGGCGGTTTCGAACCCGATGTACGGCGCGCAAAGCGGAGCAGGCCAAGTCGGGATTGGGCCGAACACGCCGCTCGGAAACAACCGCCTTGGGGCTTATGCCGAACTGATTCGTGAACGCATCGCGCAGAACTGGAATACCAATGGGCTGGATGCACGCACGCAGTCTGTCCCGGCAATCGTCAGCTTCCAGATCATGCGCGATGGCAGTGTTCGGCAGGTTCAGGTCGTGCAGTCGAGTGGTAATCCATCGATCGATAACACCGCTTTGCGAGCCGTTTACAATTCGAATCCGTTGGCGGCGCTTCCGCCTCAAGTAAGCGAGAGCTATATTTCGGCGCAGTTCACCTTCAATTTACGCTGATGCGAATTTTCATTTCCACTATCCTGATTGCTTGCGGTTTAGGCTGGCTTGCCGCCCAGCAGATCCAAGTTCAAATCGAAAAGAATCCGGGTAAGCCGCACGTCGCGGTTTCCGATTTCCGGGCTTCCGGAACTGCGGCTTCGATCATAGGCGTGTTCAATACGACAGTCGCTAACGATCTGCAGAGCTCGCCAGCGATCAACTTTATTCCGAAGACGCTTTATCCGCTGCAGACTCCGCAGCAACCTTCCGATCTGCTGGGCGGCGTCGCTCCGCCAAGCCGAGGCGCGGTCACGCC
>JAFASD010000302.1 GCA_019244945.1 Acidobacteriaceae bacterium
GCGTGCAGGTGAGTGTACGTCACCCCCATGCGCCGATACAGGCTCGGCGAAACGCCGAACGCCCTTCGGAACGCGCGAGTGAACGCTTCAAGCGATCCGTAACCCGCGTTGAAACCGATCTCTGTCACCGAGAGCTGTGTGCGCGACACTTGCCACGCCGCTCTCTCCAAAAGCAGCCTCCGCCGCATAGCGACCGGCGTCTCCTCGACCATTGCCCGGAACAGACGATAAAACTGCGTCCGGCTTCGATAAGCCTCCCGGGCCAGCCCGCCGCCATCCTGCTCGTGATCGAGCGAAGCAAGCACAACTCCCCACAGCCGCTGCGCTTCGTCCACACCAGGAAAATACCACTTAAAACCCCGCCTCCGCCTGATCGGAAGTCCCAAATTTCCGTCCCAGCCGACGGGCCGCATGATCTCGGAAGTGATCGCCGCCCCCGCCGTACCCGGGAATAAATCGATGTCTCAGTTTATTTACACTTACAATGGTGGAACGTTGTACATCCTGTCTAAGTACGGAGGTTTTGTTGGCACGCCAACAGTCTGTCAGAACGGACCTTTGGCGTAACCTTGATTACTTACCAGAAGCTGAGTATGACTGGTTAGTCGAATCTAGTCGCTCTCGCCTCGTTTTCAGTTGACTTACTTCTGTTTAAATATCGAGTGTAGATCTAATATATCTGAGGTGAAATGCAATGAGTAATTACAAACCGAAATGTTCATACTCCGTTGGGAAGTTTCAGCTGGATGTGTACCCCTATGTGGCGCCCCCGGAGAACAGATTTGATCAGAACGTGGCGATTCAGTATGGATCTGACTTCAAAGTCACATTCACTCGGGGGGCGACCACGCAGGGAACTAAGATTGGTTTATTGCAGCTTATCTTTCCCCGGACACAACTTTTTCCACATACGACCGTGGGAGCGTGGAACGTTGATAGACAGGCCCGCGCAACGAGCCTCTTGGACTCCCTATATGGGAATGATGGCACGCAGATTGGCAATCATTCGGAATACTACAAAGGCGATCCCATGAGGAAGCACTCAGCTACAGAGTGCTATCTGATCGACACACCACGCGAAATTAACAGCCGCTTCTCTCCTCCAGGTTCCGGAACATTTACAGGAATTACCAGCACGAAGTTCGCAGATTACGTTGTTGAACTAAAGGGACCTAACAGCAAAGTTTTCGATGGAGGAATAGTATGGGGATATTCAGTTCTTCAGAACGCGTCGAATCCCGCAGAGTTTGACGTCACAATGCAACCGCCTAAGTCAGTAAAGCTGTCGCAAAGCAACGAGCACTTAACTGCCGTTGCATCGTTCCTAGGCCAAACTCCAAATCAGGTCAGAAGCCTTATTGCAAACTAACCTTTGACAAGTGAAAGACTGTCCCGCGAAAGGTATATAACTGAATCTGAACGTATCATCTCGACTCTGAGCCATGAGCGAAGCGATTGGTGTGCCGCAATACCCGACAATGCACCGATCCTCTTTGGGGATCCGCAGACTCGCCTTGACTCAACTCACTCCCAACTCACTTCTAGGCGAGGTAAACCATCAGTCCCGAAACGGGCGTAACAATACCTGTCCGCACAATTACCACCAGGAAGCAGGTTCGCCTTCCGTTGTATTCCTTCGAAAGTGAACCCAAGTCTTTCCGCAATTCGCCGACTTGCCTCATTGCCGCCCGAGTGGGTTAAACCGACCCGCTGCATTCGGAGCGCACCGAAAGCATACCGGACCATCGCATTAGCTGCCTCCCTCGCAATTCCTTGCCCTTGAGCGCTCTTACGTACCCAATATCCGGTAGCGCACTGTCGAGCTTCCCAGTCGATGTCGTGGAATCCGCACCAGACCACCGGTCTACTGGTTCGGGTCTCGATTCCGATTAACTCGATAGTCTGTCGCAATAAGAATCCAGCCATTACATGGCGGTTGCGAACCTCCATCAACTCGGCCGTGAACGCATCGCGATTTTCCGCCCAGCGCATCCATCGGTTCAGTTCATCCCAGGTTTCTGCAACCGCCGCCGCCGTCATCGCGCCGTCACCAATTTCTTTCGGCCGAATGGTCAAACGCGGCGTGCGAATAGGCATCGGAACATCGATCAGGACGGGATTGGGTACTGCCACAATGATTAAGCATAACCAGACCCTACTGGCCGCGATATTGCCACTAGACGTCCGAGTTCGTTCGGTAAAACGACCCTTCCCGCCTCAGCCCCCGCCCGTTGACAAAACTTCAAAATGTTCCATTCCACTCATAATCAACAGCTTCCCGCCACAAAACGCCCTACTCCGCGTCGCCGCCCCGCACACTCATGCACGGAAGCACGCCCATGCGACATTTCATTACCGACGAAAATTTCCCGCTCGTTCCGGAATACATCGAAGACCAACCTACCGACCGAGTCCACTCCGGGCCCACCGGTCCACGATCCCCCGAAGGCAAGGCGATCTCGAGCCTGAACAGCCTCAAACACGGCTGCCGCTCCGAGAAAACCATTCTGCCCGACGAAGATCCAGGCGAATTCGAATTCACCGTCGATTGGTGGTTCGAACATTATCATCCGCAAGATAATGTCGCGGTCACCCTCGTCCAGGAAACTGCCCGCGCTCAATGGTTTTTCAAGCGCAACACCCGCCGCCTCGAAGGATTCGAATGGGAGCTGCCCACCGACCCTTCCTCTTGGACCGAAGAGAATCACAAGCAGTTCAACAACTTCACCCGTTACAAAACGACGACCGAGCGCGCCTTCTTCAAATGCTTCAAGGAACTCGAGGCCTATTACGGAAGGCTGGATCGCGCCGAACAGTTGCAGGAACGCGCTCGCGCCGCCGTCTCCAAACTCCAGATGGAATGGTGTCACCGCGATTACAAAGCCGCAGCCGAAGAGCTCAAAACCACCCAGGTCGTCGAAGTCCAGGTACTCGATGGCAAAACCGTCACATCCTGCTATCCGACCGACCAGCAGATCATCAAAGAAGCCGCCCAGCGGCCAAAGCCTCCCATCTACCTCGAGCGTTTCGTTCTTTTCCCCAACGGCGTTCCGCCCGAATACTCGTGGGCCAATCCCAATGAGATCCAGAAGCTCAGCGAAACCATCGGCGTCCAGAAAATGACCTACGATTGGTGGCTCGAACTCATCAAACGCGAACAAGCCAAAGGAACCGGCCACGTTGGCCCCATCCTGTTCCTCGATCCATCCATCGCCTGAAATATCCGCTAATCCGCGTCCATCCGCGGCTCGTTCTGGGATAACATAATCCTTGTTCAACTCCCGCCGCGCATTTTGCCCGGGAGATTTGGCGTTTGACGTGCAACGAATTTGACCGGCGCGTCACTACTCGAGGTCGGATAATTCACGACCGGCGAGATTGACCGAACCGAAGGAGCTTTCGACAAGCCGAGTAGAGAAATGCCTGCGTCACTCGTTCAAGAACGGCGACTGCTCCAAGTGGATACTCCCTTGGGACCCAATGCAGTCGTTTTGCGCGCGATCCGCGGCCGCGAAGCCATCTCCGAGATTTACCAGGTCGAGCTCGAACTCGCCTCCGACAATTTCCAAATCGATTCCACAAGCCTCATCGCAAAACCGGTCTCGGTAACCATCCTGCTCGATGAAGACCACGAAAGATACATCAGTGGCTACATCAATCGCTTCTCACTCGAGGCAACAACCGATCGCTACGCCCGTTATCGCGCGAGCGTTGTGCCCTGGCTTTGGTTTCTCACGCGTACCACCGATTGCGCCATTTATCAGAACAAAACCGTTCCCGAGATCGTCGAAGCTGTCTTCAAGAAATATGGCTTCTCCGATTTCTCCTTCAAGCTCCAAGCCACCTACTCGGAGCGCGAATATTGCGTTCAGTATCGGGAGACCGCATTTCAGTTTGTGTCCAGGCTCCTCGAAGAAGAAGGGATCTGCTATTTCTTTGAGCACACTCAGACCAAACACACCTTGATCTTGGCGGATAATTCCTCCGCGCACCAGCCATCCTCTTTGGAGCCGGAAGTGCAATGGCAGCCCGGCAGCGGTTCCGGTTTCTCGCGCTCCGAAAACTACATCCAGGATTGGGTTCGCGTCCTCGGGGTTCGTTCCACGCAATGGGCCCAGGCCGATTTCAACTTCGAAAAGCCCCGCTTTCACCTGATGTCCACCGTCCCCGGACTCTCCCGCCTCCCCGTCCCACCCTTCGAGCTCTACGATTACCCCGGACGATTCGACGCTCAGGATCGCGGCGAAGATCTCACTCGCATGCGCATGGAAGAGGAAGAATCCGTCATCGATGTCATCCACGGCCGGAGCGCATGCCGCGGTTTCATTCCTGGCTTCACCTTTAAGGTCAAGGACCATTTCCGGCGCGATCAAAATGGAGCATATCTGCTCACCGCTCTCGAATATGAGGCCGAACAAGGCAGCCTCTACGCCGGAGATCTTGGCGCCGAAGAGCGATATCAAAACAGATTTACCGCCATCCCCCGGGCCACGCCGTTGCGTCCTCCCCGCGTCACCCCCAAGCCCTACATACGCGGGCCGCAAACCGCTTTTGTCACCGGCCCCTCAGGCGAGGAGTTGTACGTCGATCAATATGGCCGCGTAAAAGTCCATTTCCACTGGGATCGTTATGGTCAATACGATGACAAGAGCTCCTGTTGGATCCGCGTCTCCCAGACCATCGCAGGAAAAGGCTGGGGCAGCGTGCAACTCCCGCGCGTCGGTCAGGAAGTCATCGTCGAATTCTTAGAGGGAGATCCTGATCGGCCCCTCATCACCGGCCGTGTCTACAATGCGGAGCAGACCACTCCGTATGACCTGCCGGCACAAAAGACCAAGACGACGCTAAAAACACTCAGCTATCCCCACGGCGGCGGATTCAATGAGCTCCGTTTCGAAGACAAAAAAGACCAGGAGCAGGTTTTCATTTTCGGGCAAAAAGATTTAGATCTCCGCATACAAAAAGTCGCGCGCGAATACGTCGGCGTCGATCGCCACCAGATCACAGACCAGGATCTGTTTGAAAAGATCTCTCGCGATCATCACAACGACACCGAACGGGATTCCATTCACACCATCGGACGCGACGATCACTGCAGCATCAGCGGCAAAGCGGCATATTCGGTCAGTGATTCGTATTCCCTGAAGATCGGCGGTACGGCGGGATATCAATACGGTTCCGATCTCGCCATATCTGTCGGAGGGAACCTCAGCATCAACGCCAGCGGTCAGGTGGCGATTTCGGCTGGCACCGGTTTGACGATTAAAGTCGGCGGTAACCATGTCACCATCGATCCCTCCGGCGTGACCATCGTGGGAACCATCACCAAGATCAACAGCGGAGGCTCCCCCTTTTCGCCGAGCAGTCCGAATCTCGTCAACCCGCTTACAGCAGGCAAGGCCTTGCTCGCAGATACATCCATCCCGGGAAGCGAATCGTTTAACACCCAGATCGCCGCAATGAACGCCGCGCAGCTCGCCAACCTGGCTGCCCTAGCTGCTCCCACACACGACCCCGATTCCGACAAGAACAAGAAGAAGACCGCCTGGGTAGAAGTCGAGCTGGTCGACGAAAACGGCAAGCCCGCCGGGGGAACTGCTTATCGCGTTACCTTGCCGGATGGAAGCGTTTCATCCGGCTCGCTCGATGAAAAGGGATTCGCGCGTATCGATGGCATCGATCCCGGAAGCGTGAAGATCACTTTCCCGGACTACGACAAGGACGCTTGGGAACCAAACTGAGAAACCTATGGGAAAAATGACGGTCGACTTGGGCGATAGCATCCCGAGCATTGCTAAACAAAACGGATTCTTCTGGGAAACCATTTGGAATCACGGCCAAAACGCGGCGCTCAAGGCCAAGCGAAAAGATCCCAACATTCTCTTTCCCGGCGACGAGGTGTTTGTCCCCGAACTCCTCCTCAAGGAAGAAACACGTCCAACCAACGCCAAGCACAAATTCAAACTCAAAGGCGAGCAGGTCAAATTCAAACTGCAATTGCTAATGCTCGGCGAACCGCGCAAAAACGAGCCTTACACGCTGCTCATCGACGGCAAGCCCTACCAGGGCACGACCGATGGCGAAGGCAAGCTCGAGCATGTGCTGCCTGCCGACGCGCAAGGCGGCAAGCTGATTCTGCGCGCAGGAAAAGAACAATATCCCGTGCGCGTCGGCCATCTCAATCCGATTGATGAGATCTCCGGAGTCCAGCAACGGCTGAACAATCTCGGCTTCCAGGCCGGAGACGAAGACGGCCAGATGAACGACTCTCTCAAGGCGGCGCTCAGCGCGTTCCAGACCAAATACAAACTCAACGTCACGGGAGAGATCGATGGCGCCACCAAATCCAAACTTCTGGAGTGCCATCCGTAAAAAGGACCTCGCATGGGATTCCCCTCCGTTTCCGATATTGCCGACAAAGTAGCCGGAGTTCTGGGAACCGGTCCAGCCTCGCCCGGCGCCGCTTCGGCAGCGCCGATGAAGAAGGTCGATGCCACCTACATCAATGCGGGCGATATCGATGATGCCCAGGCCAATAAACCCGGCGCAACGGCACTGAATCATC
>JAFASD010000396.1 GCA_019244945.1 Acidobacteriaceae bacterium
TTACCTGCTTTTGGGCAAAGTCGATCGCGTTGTCAAACAGCTCTCTATCAGACTCGTAGATGAATTGGATCACTTCAATACCCGCGATGACAATTATAAGTAAGCACGGTGATTTCCTCTGTTACCATCGGGGTGCATGAGCGCGAAAGTCACTATCATTAACAACGGTCCCATCCGCATTGAGGGCGAATTTATCATTCAGGATTCCGAAGGAAATTCGTTCGGGCTGGGCGGCCGGTCGGTCATATCATTGTGCCGCTGCGGCATGTCCGAAAATAAGCCTTTTTGTGACGGCACTCACGGGCGCAACGGCTTTCTCTCCGAATGCAAGAGCCGTGATCTCCCTCCTCCCGTGCCTAAAATTTGACGCTATTTGCCCAACAGCACCGCAGAAGATGACTTCTGCCCCGGGAATCGAAAATCACCTACCAGGCATCATCTTATTAGAGAGGTATCTACGTTAAGAGCCAAGCTGCTCGGTTGGAAAGAGCTTGCACCCGAGGTGCACCATTTCGAGTTCGAAGTTCCCGGAGTGGAGACCTTCACGTTTACTCCGGGACAGTTCGTGTCGGTTATCGATCGCGTAGACGGCAGAGAGATCACTCGCGCGTATTCAATCGCATCCCCGCGTGACGGAAACCGCTTTGAGCTCTGTCTCAACCGAGTCGAGGATGGCATCGTTTCTCCTTACTTGTTTGGTCTGAGACCCGGGGATGAAATCGAGATAGGAGAGCCTATCGGCTACTTCACCCTGCGCCATCCAGGTCGCCGCGCAGTGTTCATCGCCACCGGAACGGGCATCGCGCCCTTTCGATCGATGCTCCTGCATCACCTCCCACAGACGCAACCGCGCATCACTCTGCTGTTCGGTGTGCGCTATGAGCAGGGGCTGCTTTATCGAGATGAGTTGGAGCGCTTGGATCAACAATATGAAAGCTTCCGGTTCATTCCAACCATTACGCGTCCGACCGAATCCTGGAACGGGCGAACGGGCCGCGTACACGCGCATTTGGATGAAGCGCTCGGCCTTCGAACGCCGGACGAATTGATCACAGTCGATGTTTATATCTGCGGGCTGAAAGAAATGGTCGACGACGTTCGCCAGGAGCTCAAGAAACGGGGCTTCGACCGAAAACAGATCATCTTCGAGAAGTATGACTAGTCGGAGTTACGCAACCACTCGGGTGATTCTGGTTTGCGCATAGATTTCTTTACTCTGTTCACGATTTGCAAGACTGACCCCCGGCAATTTCGAGGAAGCCGTTCCCGCAGCAACACCCCAGCGCAGCGCCTCGCTGAACGATTCACCCCGCTCCAGAGCCCACACAATCGCAGCAGACATAGCATCACCCGCACCTATCGGGCAGCGCGCCTCTACAGCAGGAGGCGTTACTTCCAGAACACCCTCGGTCGACGTGGATGCGATAACTCCACGGCTGCCGAGCGACAGGATGACCGACTTCGGCCCGAGCGCCTTAATGCGCTGCACAGCGTCAATCAATTGTGGCCGGGTCAGCAGAGCGGTATTCAGCAGCCGCTCAGCCTCAGATTGGTTCGGCTTCACGATAGTCGGTCTCGCTTCGAGACTATGCAAGAGCGGGTCGGCGTCTGTATCCACCATCGTTTCGACTTTGTGCTTGGCGGCTAAGGTAATCAGGCTCGTATAGAAATGTTGGTCGATCCCTGGCGGCACACTTCCGCAGAGCATCAGCCACGATGCTTCGGGCAGTAGCTTCTCGACCGCTTTGCTGATGCGCTCCTGCTCCGCCGGCGCGACTTGCGGCCCCACTTCGTTGAGCTTGACGGAAAGCCCCTGACGGTCCGTAATCGTGAGATTGGTCCGAATGGCATTCCGGATCTTTACGATCTCTTTGGCGAAAGTATCTTTTTCGAGATACGCTTCGAACTTGCGGCCCGCCTCCCGTCCAGATGTCGTAATCGCGATGGCTTGCGCGCCGAAATTCGTAAGCATGCGAGCAGCGTTGATCCCACGTCCACCGGCAGCTTCGGCCGTCGATTGGATATAGGCTCGATCCTCGAAGACCAGGCGGTCGACAGTCAGTATCTTGTCAATCGCCGGGTTCAGGGTGAGAGTGAGAATAGATTTACTCATTCGGGACGGGGCTCGTAAATTGTCAAATGAATTGCCGGAAAGGGCGTCGCCTAAGAGTGGCGTCCTCGCGCGGAAAGTTTAGCGCCTAACATCCCCCCTAAACCGGGAAGCAGCGTAACCATGAAAAAGGTAGGAATTGCGCTGACGAGGATATTCATCATCACATCGTGAGGGTTGCCGATGCTGACTTTCGCGAATTGGGGCATGCTCTGAAGTTGCTTGACAATATCGCTGCCCGCAGGCGAAGCGAGATAAATGCTGACCACCGTAGCAACGACGGCGAAAACAGCGAACAGGCATAAACCAGTCATCCAACCGAGGCGCGCGCCCGCGGCCGTGGTCAGAGGTTCCGCCGAGTTTGACCTGTAAAGCACGACAGCGATGAAACCGGCGGCCATGAGCACAAGCGGCCATAGAAGGGGCGATATCAGAGCGGCTGCTCCCGACCCGAGAAACGCAGCGCCTGCCACGAGCACACTGATCAGAACCGCCCGTGAGTTCTTAAACGAAATTCCCGACGAATCGGGCAAGGAACGCTGAGCCGGAGGCGGCGCCGCAGCGGGAATATCCGCTTCTTGGGCTTTTAGGCGCGCAATATCCTCATCGAACTGCGGCTTCCCACATTTGTGACAGAAGCGGGCGTCTTCGGGAAGGATGGCTCCGCATGTACAGCGCTGTTGCACACCTCCATT
>JAFASD010000549.1 GCA_019244945.1 Acidobacteriaceae bacterium
GAGTGGAACCCGCGTGATGCGCTCGGCTGGTACTATCTGGGACGCACCAAATACAACGAAAACAGATTTGAAGAGGCGATTCGAGCCTTTCAGGAGTGTTTGAAACTCGAGCCCAAAAACGTCAAAGCGGAAGACAACCTCGGATTGTCCTACGCCGGTCTGGCCCGTAATGAGGACGCAAAAACCGCATATCTGACTGCAATCGACTGGCAGAAAGACGATGCGGTGAAAAATGCCGGGCCATTCGTCGACCTTGGAAGTCTTCTGCTGGACGAGAACCGGATCGCCGAAGCAATTCCTTATCTTCTTCAGGCGCGGGAGATATCCCCGAGCGACGTTCAGGTCCATAGAGAATTGGGTAAGGCGTATTTACACCTGGATCAACTTCGAAAGGCCGAAGAGGAGCTGAGGAAGGGAATCGAACTGGCGCCCGAAGATGCCTCGCTGCACTACATGTTGGGTCAGGTCTATCGGAAAGAACGCTTGAACGATAAAGCTAAGCTCGAATTTGATCGATACGCCGGCATGACAGGCACGCACTCCACGCCACAAAACCCGGACCGTCCGTAATGGCTGCGATGATGAACGACGTTCTTACGAAGCTGAAGGGCGGAGACCGCCGCTCGATTGGAAGGTCAGATGAGGCAGTTCAGAACATAGAGAAAACGCCCGCGCTTTTTGCCGATCTGTTCGCCGGACTTTTCGACGCAGATCCCGTAGTACGGATGAGGGCGGCAGACGCAATTGAGAAGAGTACGCGAAACAGTCCGGAGTTGCTTCGGCAGTGGAAGCGAGCCTTGCTGGAGCGCGTTTCTGTTCTGCAAGAGAAAGAGGTGCGCTGGCATATCGCACAACTCATTCCGCGGCTGAGCCTAACACCCGACGAACAGGCCGCGGCTGTGGAGATTCTCATTAGATATCTCGATGATGAGAGCAGCATTGTCAAGACTTTCAGTATGCAGGCGCTGGCCGACTTGGCTCTTCGCGACGACCGCTTGCGGTCGCAGGTAGGTCCGCTGATCGAGCGGCTCACGCAAACGGGCACGCCCGCCATGAGAAGCCGAGGCCGCAAGTTGCTCAAGCAACTTGGCCGACCCTCAATCCCGAAGGGTAGAAAAACTTCGGTGCGTTAACTACGCAGGCAACTCGAAAACGCCCGCGTAAACATCCGCGAACCGGATGACGCAGTCGATCGAGGTAAGCGCGACGGAAGCTTCCAGCCCACGGTACTCTCGAAAAATCCAGCTAGCATCCGGCTGGCGCGTGAACTGCTCGACATGCGGGGAATCCGCATGCACGAGTATGTATTCGGCAAGCTCCGGAATTTCGCGGTAGAGCTCGAACTTCCTCCCGCGATCGTAATCGGCTGTCGAAGGAGAGAGCACCTCGATGATCACTCTAGGATTCGTGAGGATGTCCCCCGCGCCTTCATGGAGCCGCCAGCCACCGCAGACCACGGAGACGTCGGGATAGAGGAAGGAGCCTGTAACAGGCGTTCGAATCCGGGCATCGGACGAAAAGACGTGGCAGCCGCGTCCGCGGAGTTTCGACCCCAATTCGACACCCCAATTCATAGCCAGTAGGGAATGAACGACCGATCCCCCGGCCATCGCGAAGATCTCGCCCCCGACAAACTCGCTCTTGCGTTCCGCCGGCCGCTCGAGCCGCAGGTACTCTTCTTCCGTGACTTTAGGAATTGCTTGAGTCGCCACTCGTTCCATTATCAACGGATCAGCCTTGTTTCCGAGCGCTCGTTTCCATTCAGGGCCTATACCAACTGATGCAGGGAAAAGACGAGCGCATCCGCAAACTCGAATCGCAGCTAATAGCATTACAGGAGCGGCTCAATTCGATTCAGAAGTAAAGGAGAGGAAAACATGAGATCCACCACATCGCTCGCCATCGCACTCCTGGCGCTGCTTTCAACACAATTCGCCAAGGCCCAAAAAGCGCAACCCGTCACTCCCCCCGTCACCCCAACGGGCAGCGGCACAACAGATTACCTCCCGCTCTGGACAAGTAGCACCACGCTCGGAAACTCACTGCTGTTTCAGAACGGCAGCATGATCGGCTTCGGCACGACGACACCCTCGGCGTATTTCGACACTCTGATTACTACCACTTCGACCGCCAACTCGCAAGCCCTGCGCGGCAGCATCACCGCGACCCCTTCCGCGTCCTCTTCGGGAATTTACGAAGGCGTGCGCGGGCAAGCTCTCGATACCGGCGCAAGGAATCCTGTCGGCACGCTGAAAGGCTTCGTGTCCTATACCGAAAGCGTCTCGAATCAAAATGTGAGCGCTCTATACGGCTTGTTCAGCCAATCGCAGGTGAACAAGAGCGGTGGCACCGCTTCGACAGCCTACGGCATCTTGGCCGAGACGGTCGAAAGCGCTGGAACGCTGACGAACGGCTACGGACTATATGCGGAAACCGCAGGAGCGATGACCACCGGCTACGGCGTATATTCTTCCGTAATCAATTACGGCAGCGGAAAACCAACCACCGGCTATGGGGTCTACATCGCGCCTTTGGTCGTGACTGGAAGCAGTTGGGGGCTGTATCAAGACGGGGCAAACGATAAGAATTACTTCGCCGGCCCGACGACGTTCGATAGTGCCGTAACGTTTTCACAGCCCATCAACGGCAGCTTGAATGTGACTGGCGCCATCAACGGCGTCCTCACGCTTGAAAACAACGTGTACGATCCCGGCTCTGGGTTTACAGGCGCTAACGTGATCGGCGGCTATTCCGGTAATGCCGTCACAAATGGCGCGACGGGAGCAACCATCGCCGGTGGTGGAACAGGCGGTGGAAACTCAAACACGGTCAGCGCCGATTTTGGGACCGTAAGCGGGGGCGCCAGCAACACCGCCAGCGGCTTCGCTTCGACGGTGGCCGGGGGGAACTTCAACAGCGCCAGGGGGAGTTACGCGACGGTAGCCGGAGGCCAGGGCAACACCGCCAGCAACGTGAACTCGATCGTGGCCGGGGGCATCAACAACACCGCTAGCGGCAACGCAAGCTTCGCCGCAGGCTGGGCGGCCACTGCGAGCGACGAGTTTTCCTTCGTCTGGTGCCAGCAAAACGGAACCACTTGCAACAGCCTCGGATCAAACTCCTTCGTCGTGTCCGTGGACGGGTCCATCTACTTCCAAGCCGGCGCGCCCGGTCAAGGCTGCTATCTCTCGATCGGCACCGGCAGCTGGACCTGCTCGAGTGACCGCAATCTGAAAGACAACATTCGTTCCATCGATTCGCGCTCGATCCTGGAGCGCGTCGCGCAGATGCCGATCTCCGAATGGAGCATGAAAGCCGATAAGGCGGGCCACGACCACATCGGCCCGATGGCACAGGATTTCTACGCCGCCTTTGGTCTCGGCGAAAGCGACAAATACATCGCGCAAGGCGATGCCCAAGGCGTGGCGCTCGCTTCGATTCAGGGACTGTATCAACTCGTGCAGGAGAAAGAGGCGCGCATTCAAAAGCAGGACGACGAGATTCAGGCCCTCAGAGACGAGCTTCACGCTTTAGAAAGCCAACTGAAGCTGGTGCAGGCGGTAAACGATAAGGAGTGACTGAACCGCAACACAAACAATGTGACGCGTCGCTCGGCCTGTACGGAGTGACAGCCTATCGCGTGGGTCGCCGCACAACAGAGATTGGGATCCGGATGGCCTTGGGGGCGCGACGGGCGAATGTCATTTTCGCTGGCGCCCTGCGCGTTTGAACCAGCAGCCCGGAATCTAGTCCAGCGGCTTGCCGGCTTCCAGACGCTGAACCATCTGGACGAGCGTGGCTTCGCCCTGATGCCGCAGCACCGCATCGACGAAATCTTCAGCCAACGTCTGGCCGGTCAGCAAACTAGGATGCCAGCCGCCGAACACGATAAAGCGGGCCGGGATGCAGGCGCTTCACCGTCCGGCTGATCTCGATCGCATCCAGGATCATCGGACTGGTCAAGAGCGACACGCCGAAGCATAAGCAATTCTCCGTCTAGCGCGCTAGGTGCGCCGATAATCACGATCGAGCGCCCCGTCTATGATGCACGCTTCGTAGCCTGCCTCCCGCAGTGAGCCCGCCAAACTCAAAAGGCCCAGCGGCGGACCCAAAATCTCTCCCGCATACGGCGGAAGAAACAAGACGACCTTGCGCGATCGGCCAATCACGCTGCGCTTACTCTATCGGCAGCGGGCCTTAACAGGCAACCGACAGCTTGTAAGAACTTTGTAAAGCCGTGGCTCCGCCGGACGGTACCGCGCCATTTACACATCAACTTACAAAGTGTTTACACTTTCCACACTCCTGCCCACGGCTTATGTCTCACACTAATACAAGGAATAAACACGAACCAACCAAACTTAAGAGCATGCCATGCGAGGTGGCACGACGGCAGAAACAAACGCGTAATGACGATACAACCTGGCGTGGTTGGCCACTGCAGCAGCAGAACTGGCGACCCCGGGGATTATAGCGGTCGGAGCTCTCGCGTGATCGTGCCACCCCCAGTGTTTCACAAATTAGAAGTTATTACTTCCGGAGAGCGCTGGCGTCAAATAGTTAGGGCGTTAGTGGTTGCTGCTCTGATTGCCTCGCTGTCGTTCGCCTTCCGTACTGGCTGGCGAAATATCGGAGCCGATTTTCCAAGTTATTATACGGCCGCTCGGTGCGCTCGGCAGGGTTTTCCATTACAGGACTATTACAACTGGACGTGGTTCCAGCGCCAGTTGAATTTTGCTGGGCTAGATACGCACCGGGGCGTTTATGTTCCGCAAACACCGGTGACTATGCTTCCGTTTGTGCCGTTAGCAACTTTGTCGCCCATGGCCGCAAAGCGAATTTGGATAGCAATTAGCCTGGCCTTATTCCTTGCGGCGTTGGCGATTCTCAAGCGAGCCACTAAATTGAGAGTTGAAGAGATAGCAGTCGTCGCGCTCGCTGGTTCCGTATCCTTCTATCTAAACTTTTACTACGGCCAATATTACGCAGCATTGCTCTTCCTTCTTACACTGGGTTATTACTTGTTCAGTCGCGGCCACCACGTCGCAAGTGGATTGGCCCTGGGCATGGCTCTAAGTCTAAAGCTCTATGCCGCCCCGTATCTTCTATTCTTCACTGCTAAACGTAAATGGAGTGCAATAGCTGCAATGCTTGCTGCAGTCCTCGCCAGCATCACCGTCGCTACTGCAATATTTGGCTGGCCGGCGGTCGCATTCTATGGGCGCCAGGTCCTGCCTCGTGCGCTGGCCGATGGGCTGGTAAATCCCTATCACCCTGACAATCCCGTGATCTCCGTTGTCTTGCGGCGGCTGTTGTGGTTCGATCCGGATTTGAACCCCCACCCCGTTCTGAATTCACCCCAGACTTTCTTTTTCCTGCGGCCGCTGCTCACGCTCGCGATTTTGGCCGCTGCCACCCTGGGCGTCGCAAACTCCAATCTCCCGCCCCGGCGCAGCTTCGGGTGGTTCACCATAGCCATCTTTGTCGTGTCTCCGAATACGGGATCCTATGTCTTCATGCTGCTGCTATTGCCTATCGCGCTGCTTTTCGAAGATGCCAAACCATGGCAGCAGGTTGCGCTGATCTGTTCTTACGCGTTGGTAACGGTGCGGCTTTACCCCCTTTGGCTATTTCCAAAGCTGTGTCTGCTCTTCTTCTTATTCGTTGTCCTGGGCCTAGAGCATTGGCGGAAAATCAACCCACGTTGGATTTATGCGGCCGCCGCTATCGTTATCGTGGTCGCCGTCCTCGATGCCCGCCAGCGGATGCGCAGTTACCTGAAAGAACCGTCGCAGCATTTCAGTCGCATAGCCGTGGAGCAGGGGCAACTCTCTGCGGCGTTCCCGGCGATTTCACGTTCCGGAGTCTTCTTTCAGGCTATGGGGCGAGACCGCTATGTGTTGCGATGGTTTCACGATCAAAAAATCGAGGAGTTATCGTTCGATGGACAGGCGCTGCATCCGTTCCTAAATGACCCGGATGGTCCCGTTTGGTTTGAGCTCTCCTCGCACGGCACTTCGACCATGATGCAATTTGACCCTATAACACGAACAACAACACGCGGTTTGCCGCAAACGGTCATGCCGGCGTCAGACCTCCGCGTTTCACCCAATGGCCAATGGGCTGCCTTCACGTCTGCACGGAGTGGATCGGACCAAATCTACATACGAAACCTAGCAACTGGGCGCGAAGAAGCGCTTACGGGAGGCAATTGCAACAACTTATCGCCCGGTTGGGAACTGGACTCGAGTGCAATTGTCTTCGCGAGCGACTGTGAGCGCACTCTGGGTCTCACCGCGTTATATCGCGCACCGCTTCCGCACCCGCAGTGAGTCGGCGTATGGTTGCGAAGCCTTTTTGTGCAATCGCGGAGCCGAGATAGCGCGATCGGACCCGTCGAATCTGGATTCCTCTCGAACCACTTGCAACAAACTGAGGTGTTCGCGCTAGCTCGGCGGGACGAGTCTCGGGTCAGCAGCGTGCCTCGGCGCTTGGACGTGGTGCAGAAGTGACTCGACTATGCGCAACTCTCACAGAATTGCATCTACGCGGATTCGATCGGCCACGAGACTAGGATTCCGAACGAGTAGTCGCCCAGGGACGGGTAATCCGTCCCTATCAGTCACGGTTCGATTCCGATCTTGTCGTTCACAGCGAATCGGAGCTTCTGCTTTTGGGGGCTGCCTAGCAGAATCGTTGCAGGCAGCGTGCTCACGGTACTTCATTTCTTCATTTTCCGATAAGGCGTTTCCGGAAATTTGCCCTCGAAACTGCACCCAAGGCCGTTCGGTGATCGCTGCCGAATAACATCACGCAAACTACTCACTCCTTAGACCAGCCATCGGATCGATACGCGCGGCTCGTCTCGCCGGCAGAAAGGAAGCCAATGACGAACATACAACAAGGAGCAATGTAACAGCAACGAATGTGAGCGGATCGCTTGGACGAATCTCGAAGAGCAGGCTCTGTCAAAATCTGACCGCGATGAGAGCGCAAGGAATACCTGCAACTACACCCGCGATCGTTGGCCGAAGACCCCTCAGGAGAATCATTCTAAATATGTGGGGGGCGCTGGCGCCAACCGCCATGCCAACGGCGATCTCATTTCGACTTTGCAGAACACCCGATGACACGACTCCATAGAGGCCTACCGTTGCCAGGAGAATTGCCAGAATTGCGAATGCTCCAAACAAT
>JAFASD010000334.1 GCA_019244945.1 Acidobacteriaceae bacterium
TCCCATAGCCAACCACGTCGTCGAATGACCGGCCCTGTTTGCGAAATGCTGTAATCTCGTCCAGGCGAAACTCGTAGCGGAACCCCATACTCGCGACCCGCTTGTCGTCGACCCGGATCGCAAAGAGGCGCTCGGCGTTGCGATACGGGAATGGATGCAGCATCCCGTTGTAGACAACACTAAAAACGACGGTTGAACAGCAGATCCCGAGTGCCAGCGCAAGCACGGCCATGAGATTCAAGCCGCCCGCATGACCCATAGATCGGACTGCAAAAGCGGAATCGCGAACCGCATCTTCGAAAGGCTGGGTCCAAAGAGCATCGCCGCACGTCTCCTTAAGCTGTTGCGGATGCCCGAGTCGCAGCAGAGCGCTTTGGCGCGCCTCTTCCTCACTCATTCCGGCTGCTTTATGGATCGCGATTAGTTCTTCGAGATGGAACTGCAGCTCAGCGTCCAACTCGGCGTTGAATTTAGATCTGCGCCACAATCCGAACAATTTTCGCGTCACCTCGTGGTCCTCCCGGCAGCGAGCCCTGTTCTAGCGCGATGCGGCCAATAAGCGCGCGATGGTAGCGGAAATTCGCTGCCAATTTTGTGTCGCGGCAACTAGTTGCTTCTTACCGCTCTTGGTAATCGAATAGAACTTCGCGCGACGGTTGTTCTCCGAGGTGCCCCATTCCGCGGAAATCCAGCCGCGTTGCTGCAGCCGTACAAGCGCGGGATAGATGGTTCCTTGATTCAAACGCAAGGCATCATCGCTCATCTGCTCAATCCGGCGCGCGATACCGAAGCCGTGCAGCGGACCCATCGTATCGAGCGTTTTGAGCACCATCAAATCCAGCGTGCCCTGCAGGACGTCTGCCTTTTCGTCAGGCATACATCAAGCTTCGGCTTCTTCTCTGTTGAATGTCAACTGGAAGAAGGCTCGATTGCGCGGAAATTGGGAGATCTAATGTAGATACTCTACATTTTCACTCGCCGGTGCCTGAAGCTCGCGGTACCATGGCGCGGGACCGGATGGAATGTACATCGCCCCTACAGCTTATTGGGGAGTCCAATGCACCTGCGAGCTGAACAGCCCATCAAGAAAACCGATCCGGTACACAAGAAATAGCCCAAAGGCCGTACTGACAAAACCGGAAAAAGTAATTAAAAATCGATTCACTTTACTGAACTTATTGCCGGCGTAAACCAGCGGCATCGACATCGCTGCCGTCATGATCATCATCCCTGCCATAGTGCCGAAACCGAAAACCAGCAAGTAAGCTGTCGACCAAAGCGGACTCTTGATGGTGGAAAGCACTAACAATGCCACCGCCGCGGAACCAGCCAGACCATGAACCAATCCGACAGCTAATGGGCGAAGGCTTTGAAACAGCCCGAGATTTCCGATACTCCAATCACCCAATTGACTGACATGGCCGGAGAACCCTCTTTTTGGATTGACAGCCACGGATCGTCGAAACAGGTCAGCGAGCATCGGGATTGCCGTGAGGCGTTCAGTAATCCGGCTTAGAAGGCCAGTCAAATTCAAAACCCCGAGCAGAATGAGCATTAAGGCCACGCAAAACTCCATGCCTAGCCCGAGACGTGGCGGTATCACCACACCGAAGATAATAATTGCGGATCCGACCAGGAAAATCGTCAGCGTATGCCCTAATCCCCATAACAGCCCGATTGTTGCTGAGCTTTTAATAGATTTTTGCCTGCTGACAATGGTCGAAACGGCTACGACATGGTCCGGATCGGTCGAATGCCGCATTCCCAAAAACAGCCCCAAAACAATCACCGTTGCAGTGGGAATTAGTCTGTCGCCAAGAGAGAAGTGATGTCGAATGGGAAGCGATGCTATTGCCGAAAAGACGATCCCCGCGCCTAGAACCACCATGAATCCAGATGACAGCAAGGGAAGATAGTGAACGGCCGTTGCGCTCGAGCGCACGCGGCGGGAAAGTGCTCGTTTCGCGTAAACCATGATCAGGCCCACGGCAACAAGTACAGCCGCGAGTCCAATGCTAAATGCCGTAATCAAGAACAACCCAAAGCCGATGCGGTGAAGGGAAAAAGCGCTCAGCAACACCACTAATGCCGCTGGACAAGGCACAATCCCTCCGCTGATACCTAACATGCAAAGTTCGCGCAGTGAGAGGACCCGTTCAACATGCAACGGTTTGGCAGAAACGCTAGGATTAGTTACTTTATGTTTGAAATTCGATAGAAACCAGTGTGAATGCGCCTCTCCAGGCGAATGGGAGTGTTCACCGGTTTCTCCTGTCAAGTGCCGCAAGAATAAAAACAATCCCAAGCCCACAACGCTCAAACCAGAAATCGCACCCAGCCACGGATACAGTTGCTCTGGCACGATATACCGCGATGCATATAGCGTCGCTATTCCCAAAATGTATACGCCGGCCGTATGCGTTGCCGTCACGACTAATCCCAACAGCACAGCGTGCCGCGCTGTACCTCGTGAGCCAACTAAGTATGCTGCGACGATCGTCTTGCCGTGACCGGGTTCCAAAGCATGGAGTGCGCCAAGGCCTGCGGCGATCATCGCGGCGGTGACCAAAACCCACAAGCTCAATTGCCCTTGCGTTGAAATGAGTTGGGTAAAGCGGCTGCGCGGCGTATTTTGCGCAGGAGCAGCAGCCGGAAGCGGTTGCACTTTCTCGGCTTGAGGGGGCGCAATTGCAACGGGAGTTGGTTCGCGTTTCACCGCGGCAGTCACGCGCTTTGAAACCCTTACTCCAGCAGTAAACGCTCGATTCGTGCGCGAAGCATGAGCTTCAAATTCCGTAAGGGGCATTTT
>JAFASD010000002.1 GCA_019244945.1 Acidobacteriaceae bacterium
CCGATCACGGGAGCGTCAAAAACTCGGAGCTTTTGTGGCAGATCATTAATTCCAAAGAAAAACACTGGCCGCCTGACGCTTGCTCAACTATATATTTTCGGGCTTACCAACGACTGAATGGACCTGAAAGGGCTTCTGAAGCCTTCCTGAACACTCCTAAGTTGTTGCTACAAAAAGCTAAAAGTTTCAGACTTGGCGGCTCTGTATTCAGACCCTGATCCGATGGATCAATGGCATATTGAATTTGCGCCGAAAGCCCTGGGGTGTAGCCACCACCCGAAATCAAAAGGAGCCGAGGCGCAGGAAAGGGAGAGAAGCCATGAGGCGGAGGTTGCGAGGTATAGCAGTCGTTGTGAGCGACTACGTTGAGGGTCTCGACAGTTACCCTGTTGAGAAGGCCAGCCGCGGCGGACTTCGGGGGGCGGTGCTGGAACCAGGTAGCTCAAAACGATGACGGTCAACGGAGGCGTGACGAGGATCGAATCAACCAGGAGTGGCGGCAGCCACGCGGTTTCAAGCAGGACAGGAAGGTGAGAGGTGCTTATGAAAACGGGAATGATGAATTATCTGCGGGTATGGGGCATGGCCGCCGTCTTGGTCTGCGCCGCGCGTGAGAGTCCGGCGCAGACTCACTTCAATAACGGAAGCGTCAGTTTCGATCTTCCGAAGGGATGGCACGCTGAGACTCGCGAGTCGGATGGAGCCTCAGTGATGTTAACGACCGATGGCTCGGCTGACGCGATCTACTACGTCTTCGATGGTGGTCTGCCAAGGGAGCTCAATGCAGTGGAACGGGTGATGGAGGCGCGTGCACTCTCCGTCATGAATTCGCTCCACACTACGGATCCCCTTACGGTTGAACGCCACTGTCCCGCGTCGGAGAGAGAAGATCTTTCCGGCCGGAAAGCAACACGATGTGCGGCCCTGGTGCACGACAAAGACGGAAACCCGGCGTATTTGTGGTATACCGCAGTGCCTCTCGACGACACGACTTGCCTAATCATCGATTTTGCTCCGGCTGATAAGGACGATTTTGACAAGATCAAGGCGGCAGAGGAGTTGCTGACGAAGACTTTCTCCTTTGTCGCGACGAAGGCACAGTTCGCGCCTACACAAGATGGTGCATGGCAAACCTACAATGCGCCGGACTTTTCGTTTCAATATCCGCTTTCGTGGAAGCTCCAGACAAATCCCGCCCGGAATGAGGCTTGGGCGCAGGACAACGTGGGGCGTACTGTTTCAGTGCGGTTCGTGGCCGGAGCTCAGAACAGGGCGGATACCTTCAATCAGTGCGCTTCCGAAGACGAGATGCTCACCCAGATCTACAAAGCCGATTATGAGTGGCGAGAGACCTCCAAGGCGCAGTATCCCTACACATCGGTGACCCACGACAACTACATGTACGGATTCCTCGGAGGGAAGGAAACCTGGGTATCCATTACGCACGTAGAGGCTTGGAATAAGCCTGCGAGTGTGCAGGTTTGGATCAATGTAGTGCCTCGCGCTGGCGGGATGTATGTCGTAACATATACCCATCCGAGTGAGTCAATGGAGGTTTCGGAACCACTTCGGAAAACATTTGCTAAGTCCATCGTTTTCAAGTCCGGTCCCCTGGATAAGAAAGCGTATTGCAACTATCTTGGACAGTAACGGAGCGTCCAGCATGTGTGTATGTCAACGCCAACGGACGGCATCATCCGCAACGTGAGAAGACCATGAGTCTTGTCTTGCGGATGATCGTTGCGAGTCTGGTTGCCATCGTCCTGCTGGCCGTCCCACAGAGCGCGGCCGCGCAGGGGGGCCGCCGCGTGCGGCTAATGCAGCGGACGAGCCGTTTGTTGGTACGTGCAAGCGCGATGTGAGGGACCAAAGGACGGAGCAACACGTTCTTCTGGAGCTACGCGCGGAGCACACGTATACGAAAGCACTTGAAGCGGTGGTTGATGGGGCTCATTACGGCGGCGCCCATGGAGGGACACGGAAGGCTTCAGCGATGAAAGTCTACCTGTCGGGTGACGGAAACTCGCCAGCGTACGCGCAGGATATGAGCCTAATGCGGAAGGCTCCCTGACAAGTCGATAGGAACTAGGTGTGGAGGCTCAAGAGGTTACTCCGACTCAGACCTGTTCGATTGTCACGGTTCGGCTG
>JAFASD010000041.1 GCA_019244945.1 Acidobacteriaceae bacterium
AGCCAAGCCGTCAGGTGCAATGAACCGCGAGTGGAGTTTCCCCGGGGCGCCGGTAGCAGTCTAGACCAGCGGCGCTTGCGTTTGGCCGTTTACCCTCTGCTCGCAAGCGAAGTAAGTCGTGAAGCGCTGGCACCGGCTAACAAGCTGATCCAGGCTGCCGGCGGGGCGACCACTCCAAGGATGTTCCGCCTGAACCGTCCAGTTACCGTTATAGATGGCCAGCCGAGCGAAAGGGTCGGACACGGGCTGGACTCCCGATGCGTTTTGAATCATAGCGAAGAGGAGGAGTGGAATCATGAGGTGCTCAAGCTAAGACTAGCGGTTCGTGTTCGACTGCGTCGTTCCATTCCGATCATAACTAGGGATCTGAATCCGGTTGTCCGTAAGGGATCCAATATCTTGCGTACACTAGAAACCATGGATCGATCGCGAATGACGGCGGTCATCGAGCGCGAAGATGATGGGTTCGTGGCTTTCTGTCCTGAGCTCGATGTTTGTAGCCAGGGCGCTTCTGTTGAGGAAGCTAGCGTCAACCTTGTTGAGGCGCTTACGCTGTTTTTCGAAGTTGCAGATCCTTCGGAGATCTCACGGCGCATGCGCAACGAATTCTTCGTTACCTAGCTTGGAGTGGTTGCGTTTAGGCCTGATTGTTACGATTGAGGTGACCCCTCTTGGATGGCTCTCCGGTTTTACAACACTCTTACGCAAGAATTGGAAGGTTTTTATCCGTTGCAGAACAACACGGTTCGTATGTACACGTGCGGGCCGACCGTTTACAACTTTGTTCATATCGGAAATTTTCGGACGTTCACGTTTCAAGACATTCTGCGCCGGTGGCTGCGGTACAGGGGTTATCAATTGAATCATGTGATGAACGTGACCGATGTGGATGACAAGATCATCGCGAACGCGGCGAAAGAGCATAAGTCCATCGGCGATTACACGGCAGTCTTCACGAAAGCGTTTTTTGAAGACGCTGCGGCGCTGCGGCTGGAACAACCGGAACACGTCGCGCCGGCGACCAAACACATCGACGTGATGGCGAACGCGATTGAGCAGCTTGCCGCAAAAGGCTGCACGTATACGAGCGAGGGATCGACCTATTTCCGGATCTCGAGCTTCCCGGAGTATGGGAAGTTGTCGCATAACGATTTCAGCGGCATCCGAAGCGGCGCGCGGGTTGATGTGGATGAATATGACAAGGCGGATGCTCGCGATTTCGTGTTGTGGAAAGCGCGGAAAGATTCCGAGCCGGCGTGGGAGACACCTTTCGGAGAAGGACGGCCGGGGTGGCACATTGAATGCTCGGCGATGGCCATGAGTTATCTGGGCGAGACGTTGGATATTCACGCAGGCGGGGTCGATCTCATTTTTCCGCACCATGAGAACGAGATCGCGCAGTCGGAGGCGATTACCGGGAAACCGTTTGCGCGATTCTGGCTGCATGCCGAGCACTTGCATATCGAATCGCAGAAAATGTCGAAATCGCTGGGCAATTTCTATACGTTGCGAGACCTTCTGGAAATGGGGTACGAACCGGAAGCCATACGGTACCTGCTGGCCTCGGTGCCGTACCGCAAAAAGCTGAACTTCACGTTTGAAAGCCTCAAGGCGGTTGCGAAGAGCATTGAGCGGCTCAGGGAATTCGAACTGCGGCTGGCATCGGCCAAGCTTCCGGCAGGCGCGAACGAGGAGATCAGCGAACGATCTCGCGAGGCCATACGCCAGTTCGAAGAGGCAATGGACGACGATTTGAATACGGCTGAGGCGCTGGCGGCGATTTTCGAATATGTGCGCGCGATGAACAGCGGGCTGGATGAAAACCGGTTTCAAGAAGAGAATCGCTGGGATGCCGCTCGCGTTCTGGAGGTTTTCGATTGTGTGTTCGATGTTTTAAAGTCGAGCGGTTCTGCGGAGGCGGAACAGGCAGGTTCGCTTTCAGAAGCCGAAATTAAAGCGGCGATTGATGAGAGATCGCAAGCCAAGAAGGCGCGTGATTTCGCGCGCGCGGATCAGATTAGAGGGCGATTGCAGGAAGCCGGTGTTCTCCTCGAGGACACCAAAGACGGGGTGCGCTGGAAACGAAAATGAAGTTCGAATCTGAAGTAGTGCATGCGGGCGATCGAAAGCGGACGGATGGGAGGGCCATACCGTCGACTACGCCCATACACCTCAGCACAACGTATTTTTACGATTCTGCCGAGAAGCTGGATCGGATCTTCGGGAACGAAGAAGAAGGGTTCAGCTACTCCCGCTACGCGAGCCCGACGAATGAGGCGCTCGAAGAACTGATGACCAGTCTGGAGCGTGGGCACGGCTCACTGGCGACGGCTTCAGGCATGTCGGGCGTGCAGATCGCGTTTCAGGCGGCGTTGTTAGATCGACCGCATAGCGTACTCGCGTCTTACTCGATCTATGGGGCGACGGTAGGGCTGCTGGACGATCTTCTTTCTCCCTATGACGTCGAGGTCCGGTATCTGGATTTCTGCGATTTGAATGCGGTCGAGAGCGCGATTCAGCAGAAGAAGCCCGGCTGCATTTTTATCGAGAGCATTTCGAATCCTCTTTTGCGGGTCGCCAACATAGAAAAGGTCGCGGGGTTTGCGCGGGCCGCGGGTTCGGCGCTGATCGTCGATAACACGTTCGCAACGCCGATGCTGATGCGGCCGCTGGAACTCGGCGCAAATATTGTGGTACACAGCGCAACCAAGTATCTGGCCGGGCATGGCGATGTGCTGGGAGGAATCGTGGTCAGCGATGGGCAGCACCATGAGGCCGTGCGCAGGATCTCGCGAATCGCGGGCCCGGTGTTAGGGCCGTTTGAGAGCTACCTGACGATGCGCGGCATCAAAACGCTGGCTTTGCGATTTCAGCGGCAATGCGAAAACGCACACTTGCTGTCGGAATGGCTCAGGGCTCATCCGTGTATCGAACGCGTGTACTACTGTTCAGATCCGGCCCATCCCGATGCTCGCATGATTCAACAATTCTTTGCACCTGGAATGTACGGAGCAGTCCTCGCATTCGAGATTAAAGGCGCGGATAAGGCCGCCGTACTCTCGTTTATGAATCGGCTGAAAATGATCGTTCCGGCGACCTCTTTGGGCGATGTTCACACCTTGCTGCTGTATCCGCTCATCTCGTCGCATCGAAACGTGTCTCCCAAAATGCGGGAGCGCATGGGCATCCGCGAGAATCTGGCGCGGATCGCCGCGGGTATCGAGGCGGTGGAGGACATTATGTCGGATCTGGACAATGCACTGCGTTCCTCCTGCTGACTAAACTGGAAAGAGCACTTCGAGTGGCTGATAGCTCAGGTTTCGGCTAGTGTTTGCACATCATAGAAAACGAATCCGGCTGTTGTTTGCGGCAATGGACGCTTTGCTGACCGTTTTGGCGTTCGAATGCGCCTACGGCACTCGCGTGCATATTCCGCTCGAAAGAATGTTCTTCCTACAGCTCCGGACGCATGTTCTCTTGGTGGGGTTTTGCGTCGTGGTGTGGGTCACGCTGGGGGCCATGCAACGCGCCTATGAATACTTCGATTCGGTAGATAGACGGCGTGCTCTGACGAAAATTTTCAACCAAGCCGTGTTGGGAACCGTGCTGGTTATCCTTTTTCAATACCTGATGCGGTTGGATCCTCCGTTGAGCCGCAGTTTCCTTTGTTTGTTCTTCATTTATGATCTGCTGCTGCTGGCCTTATTCCGATGGAGCTCGCCGCATCTGGTGGGTGCGTTTCAGCGCGGGTTTGGGGATCCTTATCACATTGTGATCGTGGGTAATCACGACAAGGCGTTAGTGCTGGAGCGGCAGTTGTGCCAGGGATCGCCGTTCCCGATTCGGATTTCGGCGAAGCTCAGCGAAGAAGAATGCGCGCGGAAACTTCCGAAATTGCTTTCAGAGCAGATCGTGGATGAAGTGATTTTCAATGTGGAGAGCAGCCGGTTAGCCGCGCTCGAAGAAGTTTTTCTGGCATGCGATGAAGAAGGTGTGCGGACGCGGATTGCGATCGACTTCTTTCCGCATGTAAATAGCGAGGTGACACTGGACCGCGTGGGTGAAGCACCTTTACTTACCTTCTCGGCTGCTCCGCTGGATGATTTGCGGCTGCTTCTCAAACGTTTTTTCGACATCGTAGTAGCAGCGGTTGGGCTGGTACTTTTGTCGCCGTTCATTGGGATTGTGGCGCTTCTGATCAAAGCGACGTCGCGCGGACCGGTGATTTTCCGCCAAGCGAGGTGTGGGCTGAACGGCAGGCGTTTCATGTTCTACAAGTTCCGTTCGATGGTCGAGAATGCCGATAAAATGAAACCGCAACTGGAGCATCTCAGCGAACGCGAGATTGCGTTCAAGCTCTCGAGTGATCCGCGTGTTACGCGGGTTGGGCGGTGGATCCGGAAGTTTTCGATTGATGAGATTCCTCAGCTTTACAACGTGCTGCGCGGCGATATGTCGATTGTCGGGCCTCGTCCGCCGTTGCCGGAAGAAGTCGACCGGTATGAGCGATGGCAGAGGCGGCGGCTTCGGATGCGCCCGGGTCTTACCTGCCTGTGGGCCGTGTCAGGCCGGGATCACATCGACTTCAACTCCTGGATGCGGCTGGATATTTCTTATATCGAGAATTGGTCATTGAAGCTGGATTGGTCAATTATCTTGAGGACGATTCCTCATGTA
>JAFASD010000158.1 GCA_019244945.1 Acidobacteriaceae bacterium
GGACGAATATCGTCCTCTGGCGTCAGGAGAATCTAGCTAACTATCTGACGAAAGGCAAACAGGTCTTTGTCGAAGGCCGGTTGCAAACTCGTAGTTACGACGATAAGGACGGGAAAAAGGTATATGCAACTGAGGTAGTTGCGGAGGAGGTGCTTCTACTGGGAGGTCGGGGCGAAGGCGCACCCGCATACGAATCCGGCGCCCAAACTACAGCGCGTCCGCAATCGAGCCGTGGCAAAGCAGCCGCGCCCGGCGCTACGCCGGAAGAAGATCCCTACGGTGGAATGGGCATCACCGACGATGATGTGCCGTTTTAACGCGATCAGATGATGCCGTGTTCAATTGCGTAGCGTGTTAGCTCGGCCGTGGTACGCAAACTAAGTTGATCCATCAGACGCGCCTTGTGAAACTCCACCGTCTTCACGGAAATCTGTAACGCATTTGCAATCTCTTTACCCGATTTGCCTTCTCCCACCAACTGGAGAACCTCGCGTTGCCTCGACGTCAGTTGACCCGCAAACCAGTTCTGAGGCTGTACGTCGCCGCGAAGTAGGCCGGCAATGTCTTTCGGAATGATGGAAGGGCTGAGATAGAAGCGGCCTTCGCGCACTTCTTCCAGCGCGGTAATTAACTCAGCGGCAGCCGACTGCTTCAGCACGTAGCCTTTCGCTCCTGCCTGAAAAGCAGCATAAATGTACTCTCTTCCTGCCTGCTGGGTCAGAAAAACAATCTTAATCTCGGGCGCTATCTTTTGGATCTGCCGTGCCGCTTCGATTCCATTGAGTTCCGGCATGGAAATATCCAACAGAATCATATCCGGCCTTTCTCGTTGCACAATTTCCAGCACTTCGCGCCCATTGTTTACTGCCCCGATCACGTCAAACTGCTGCTCCAGCAGCTTGCTCAATCCGGCCAAAATGAGAGCATGATCGTCAACCAGTAGAAGGCGTGGTTTCATATCGTGATCAACAGATCGTGAACCCCAAACTCCGATGAAACTGGAGCTTGAAACGTGACTCTTCCTCAAATATACGCCCTTTAATCTTACGGATTCAGAGCAATGTAACATTTCGTCGCGGCTCGGCTCGCAAGCGGGGCGAAATGAAAGTGTGCCCGGTGCTCGCTTCGCGAATCGCCCCCATGAGATCCGTAACCATGTCACGTTTCAGCACATAGGCGGATGCGCCGAGAAGCATGGCCCGTTCTACATAAGCGCGCTCGGAATGCTGGGTGACAAAGACAATTTTGATGCTCGGAGAGTTTTCGCGGATGTGCTCGGCCGCCAAAAACCCTCCCATGATGGGTATCGAAATGTCTAAAATCACAAGTTCCGGCCGGAATTGGTCTACCGCTTCAACCAGCGATTCGCAGTCCTCAAAAGCTCCTAAGACCTCATGTTCGGATGCCAGGAATTCTCGAATCCGCTCCCGCATGAGAGGATGGTCCTCCGCAATTAGTAGCCGCACGGCGCTCCCATATCAGGTCGGATGCAGGTGAGCGCAAATTATCTCAGCCGAGCGGACTGGTATCTTCCCTTATTAGTAGTAACGCTTGCGCTATCGTTGAGAATCTATGCGCCGCTTTCCAGGATTGCTGGTAATATTCTCGTTCTGCGCTACTGCGCAGGAAGTCTCGCCGAAGCTATTCGACGGACTTCAATGGCGCCTCATAGGGCCTTTTCGCGGAGGGCGCGCTGTAGCGGCGAGCGGCGTTCCGGATGGAGGCTCGACGTTTTATTTCGGGTCCGTAGACGGCGGTATTTGGAAGACCAGTGATGCAGGAACCGTATGGACTCCCGTTTTCGATAATCAGCCCGTCGCTTCGATCGGCGCTCTCGCCGTTGCGGCTTCCAACCCGCAAGTCATTTACGCGGGAACCGGCGAATCCGATATCCGTTCCGATCTGGCGAGCGGCGATGGTGTCTACAAATCGACCGACGCCGGTAAAACCTGGAAGAATATCGGGCTCAGAGATACACGTCAAATCAGCCGTATTGTGGTCTCTCCGAGAGATCCAAATGTAGTCTTCGTCGCCGCCCTCGGTCACGCCTATGCGCCTAGTGAGGAGCGCGGTGTGTTTGTTTCGACGAATGGTGGGGAAACGTGGCAGAAAGTGCTCGATCGCGGACCAAAGGTCGGCGCGGCTGATCTGGCGATGGCAACCGACGAGCCGCGAATCTTGTTCGCTGCGATGTGGGAGGCGCATCGTCCGCCGTGGAGCGTTTATGCGCCGCTGGGAGGACCGGGGAGCGGGCTCTTCCGTTCAACTGATTCAGGCAAGACGTGGCAGCAACTCACGGGCCGCGGCTTGCCGGCCGGCGAATGGGGCCGCATCGGAGTCGCGATGGCCGGAGGAACTCACGGGAGACGTATCTATGTCGCGATCGATGCCAAAGACGCGGGTCTCTATCGTAGCGACGATGGCGGCGACACCTGGACGCGTGTCAATAGCGATTCCCGAATCACCAGCCGTGCCTGGTACTTCAGCTCCATCACCGCCGATCCGAACGATCCCGATATTCTGTACATCCCGAACGTCGCGCTCTACAAATTGAGCAACGGAGGGCAGACACTCAGTATCGTTCGCGGCGCTCCCGGCGGCGATGATTATCACCAGCTTTGGATTGATCCTTCAAACTCTGCGCACATGGTTCTGGCGACAGATCAGGGGACTACGGCCAGTCTGGATGCCGGCGCGACCTGGAGCACTTGGTACAACCAACCCACCGCGCAGTTCTATCATGTCGTCACCGACACCGCTTCCCCTTATCACATCTACGGAGCGCAGCAGGATAGTGGAACCGCTGCAACCACCAGCCGTACCGATCATGGTCAGATCGATGGACGTGACTGGTTTTCTGTCGGCGGCAGTGAAAGCGGCTACATCGCGCCGGATCCAAAGGATCCGAATATTTTTTACATTTCTGGAACATACGGTTCTGTAGACCGGTTCGACAGACGCACCAGCCAAAGTCAAAACGTCGCTCCGTGGCCGATGTCCGGCTTCGGTCTCGATCTTTCGAAGCGCAAGTATAGAGATCCTTGGACGCCGGTTCTGGTGTTTTCGCCCGCACAGCCGAATGCGCTGTATCTCGGAACGCAATTCGTGATGAGAACGCTCGACGGCGGTTTGCATTGGCAGACCATCAGCCCCGATCTGACCGGAGCGAAAAAGGATACAACCAATTCACAGGAAGCGTTAAGCGTAGATAACGCCAAGGATCGGGGATATGGAATTGTGTACACGATTGCGCCTTCTCCGCTTAGCAGCATGGAGATCTGGGCAGGCAGCGATACCGGCCTAATCCACCTCACTCGCGACGCCGGAAAGACATGGTTGAACATCACACCCGAGGGCCTTTCCACGTGGAGCAAAATCACTCACATCGAGGTTTCTCATTTCGTGCGCGGAGAAGCGTACGCTGCTATAGATCGGCATCGCCTCGACGATATGCACCCATACTTGTTCCGCACGCGAGATTTCGGAAAGACCTGGAAACCGATCATCGAAGGGATCTCCGATCACGCGTTCTTGAACGCTGTTCGCGAAGATCCCCAGCATAAGGGTTTATTATTCGGGGCAACAGAATTCGGCGTTTATGTCTCTTTCAACGACGGTGACCTCTGGTTGCCATTGCAACTGAACTTGCCAGTTACCTCCGTACGCGACCTCGCGATCCACGGCGATGACTTGGTGATTGCGACACACGGACGCTCGTTTTGGATTCTGGACGACATCACGCTGCTTCGCCAAATTGGAGAAAACGTTGCAGGCTCGGACGCGTGGTTGTATAAACCCGCGCGCGCCACTCGCAGCACCAGCGATAATTTTCTTGGCACGCCGCTTCCCCCCGAAGAGCCGCAGGCGCAGAATCCTCCCAGGGGCGCCTATCTCGATTACTATCTCCGCAATGATGTAAGCGGAGAGATTAAGCTCGAGATCCTCGATGCGCGTGGCCAACTCGTCAGGCGATACTCAAGCCGGGATCAGCCTGCTAAGCCGCCTGCCAATGTAGCCATCGCGCCGCGCTGGTTCCCGCAACCCCAAGAATTGAGCGAAAAGGCTGGAATGCATCGCTTCGTTTGGGACCTGCGTTATGGACGCGCCGGGGACGAAACAGAATTTGATGAAGAAGAAGGCGCTCAGCGCTGGCCAGGACCGCTGGTCATTCCCGGAATATACAAAGTAAAGCTAACTGTGAACGGCGGCGAATTTGTGCAGCCTCTCGAAGTAAGAATGGACCCGCGCTCGCAGGCGACAAACGCGGAGTTACTGGCGCAGTTCCATTGGGCGCAGCGCGTCACCGGCGATCTGAGTGCAGCCAGAAAAGCCGCCCGCCAGATTCACGCGCTACAGATGCAGCTCAATAAGACTAAAACCGGCTTGGGAGAAACACAGAAGGCGCTGCTGGATGCCGTGACAGCAGCGAACCGGAATATGGCCGAAATCCTCACCGGCAGCGCGCAGGAAACAGAGTCCAGCCTCCAGGCAGTAACCAGGGCGCTGACGACTACGTTTTCTGCGCTGGAGAATGCTGATAGAACTCCGCCGTCGCAAGTCATTTCGTTGTACCAGGAAACGACCAAAACGCTGAAAGCGAGATTGGCGGATTGGGAGGTTTGGCAGCAGAGGAATCTAGGCGCGTTGAATCAGCAGCTAACGCAAGCGGGTCTCGCCCCCATCCAGATTTCTCAGTAGCTCTGCGCCAGCGGCCCTTGCTTGGTTGACCGGATTACGCCCAAATTGCTAGGATCAGAGTGCGGGGTGGAGCAGTCAGGTAGCTCGTTGGGCTCATAACCCAAAGGTCGCAAGTTCAAATCTTGCCCCCGCAACCAACCCTTCCTCATCTAGTTACGCGCTTCCTTCCATTTTGGCTGCAAAAGGAGTACTACGTGCCGCGAATCCCCGTTCGTCGCCGCCAAACCGCTCAGGGGTGAGTTTT
>JAFASD010000217.1 GCA_019244945.1 Acidobacteriaceae bacterium
AAGAGACCGCCATTGCGAAGACTACGAAGCTCATCGGTTATGTATGTGGAACTAGCCATGAGCCGAAGGATTCACGCGCGGCGCCTATTTGATCTGGGCGATTGCGCTCTCCTCCTTGGCTACAACCTGCTGGGGCAACTTGGCGTAATCCAGAGATTCCACGGAATTTTGGCCCGTAGTGATCGCCCACTTCAAAAATCCGATGAGTGCATTCCGTTTCGCTGCATCGGGAATTTTTTCCGGAATTAAGAGCCAGGTGAAAGTGGAGATGGGATACACTCCTTTGCCGGATTCGTCGGTGATGGAGACGCGAAAATCGGCCGGCATCTCTTTCAGAGCCGCCGCGGCCGCACTAACCGATTGTAGGTCCGCTTTCACGAATTCTCCAGATTTATTTCTGACCTTCCCATACGGAAGATGATTTCTCACCGCGTAAATGAGTTCGACGTAGCCGAAAGAGCCTTTCTGTTGTTTGATCATGCCTGCGACGCCATCGTTTCCTTTTGCGCCAAGACCGGTGGGCCAGTCGACGGATGTGTTCTTCCCCACTTTCGAAGCCCATTCCGAACTCACCTTCGACAAATAATCCGTCCAGCAGAAGGTTGTGCCGCTGCCGTCGGAGCGGTGAACCACGACGATATTGTCGCCCGGCAGCTTGACCCCGGGATTCGGTTTGGCAATTGCGGGATCGTTCCAGGTCTTAATTTTTCCCAAAAAGATACCCGCTAACGCTTCCGGCGTGAAGTTCAGTTCCTGAGTAATACCGGGAACGTTATACGTCGGCACATCTGCGCCCAAGACCGTCGGAAATAGCAAGACATTGTATCCGTGTGCGCTCTTAAATGTCTGCAGTTGGGCGTCCGTCATAGGCATGTCGCTTGCGCCGAAGTCGGCTGTGCCTTCAGTAACGCTTTTAATACCGCCGCCCGAGCCGTTCGGCTGGTAGTTGATCTGCACCTTCCCTACAGATTGATAATCGTTAAACCATTTCTGGTAAATGGGAGCAGGAAATGTTGCTCCTGCGCCCGTCACCTGCGTTTGCGCGCCAAGCGGCAGCGTTGCGGCTGCAGCCCAAAGAAACGCAACTTTAGAAAACTGTCCCGTATGGCTTCTCATCGATGCAAGTATCGTGGGCAGGTCAACAATCGCGTATTACAAACTCGTTACAATTCGGTGAATTCCTGGGCGGCTTCCGAGACAAATCTGCGGCTCAGTGCGTCATCGCATACACGATGTAATTCACTCCGACACGGATCCCCAGCGCTGAATACTTCTCGGGGTATTGCGGCTCATCGGCCCATTCCCAAGAATCTCCAATATCGGAGTTGAACGAAATCGCTACCATGATCCGGCCCTTATCGTCGTAGATACCGCGCCAGCGCGCCACGTATCCGTCCTTCTTGTGACCCTCGGCCAGGTGCTCCACGCCGACAACCTGGTACCGGTCGTCTAAATCGTAAACAGTATGAAAGATGGCATCGCTATCCGGTATATCGACGATCGGACGGTCCGGGAAAACGCGTTTCATGCTTTGCTCGAACACCTGCCATTCCACGGTGCCATGGAAATCGTCGGCCATGAAGAACCCTCCGCGCAATAAATAGTCGCGCAGCTTTTTCGCTTCTGTTTCGGTGATACCCCACTCACCAACTTGCACCGCATATAGCCAGGGCCAGTTGTAGATGTCGTCGCCGTCGTCGAGGCTCACCGGCTGTTCAACGGATCGCACACTAATGCGGGTCAAGCGCCGCACAGCTTGCGCAAAGTGCCGGTCGGCCCGGGGAAAATCCTGTGTCCAGAGTGTTAAGCCTTCTCTCCAGTCACCGCAGTAACGGCCAGTCGCGCAATACCCATCATTCCAACCGCCCGGGTACATCAGGCGGGCAAATGCCCACTCGGTTTTTTCTTGAAAATCCGGTGGCAACGGCACGGTGCCGAGACGATACTCCACGCCGGGATATTGGCGGAACGGATGCGGCAACGTGCGATCCAAGGCATAAGCAGTGCCGAGGAAAACAAGCGCGCACCCCAGGAACCACGAAGCATTCCCGATCTTCATGCGCACTGCCTTGCTCTGAGAATATCATCGAGCTACGGCTTGCTAATCACGCCGCAGGCGCAGTCTCAAGCGCCAACGGCAAGCTCTTCTGGTACTCCCGCTTCTTTCCTCTTCTTCAGGAAAGTCATCATCGAGCGGAGTTCCGCGCCCACTTTTTCAATGGGCTGCTCTTTTGCCGCCTCG
>JAFASD010000402.1 GCA_019244945.1 Acidobacteriaceae bacterium
ACATTGCCGCGCCCATCAGTGTTGCTGGTGGTTGAAGGTATATACACGCGCAACTGGAACATTGCGAGCTGGGTAGGATCCGTCGCCCAGTTATTGGGATTCGAGAGCGTGGCCGGACCTGTACCGGTGCTGTCATAAACCGCGATAGGTAAGTAGTTGGCGTAAATGTAATTGAAGACTCGGCCGGCTTTGTCTGTCTTGCTGGTGATTTGGAAGAGAACGTTGTAGGTATACTGGATGCTTTTGCCATTCGGATCTGTGATCTGCGTCAACAAGTGGCCGGTCGAATCGTATTGAAAAGTAGTAACCCTCCCGAGCGGATCAGTTACAGATGTCACGTGATTTTCCGCGTTGTAGCCGAGCGCGACGGTGCGCCCGTAAGTATCAGTGACGGCGGTCAGATTACCGCCCGTATAAGTCAGAGTCGTGGTGTTGCCATTGCGGTCCACAATCTTGGTTAGTGGCCAGACCGGGCCGTTGACCAGGAAATGGGTGCCTGAAACGGAGGTGAAGGTATAGATGGTCTTGTCCTTCTTCGTGAGGGTGAAGCTGCCATCGGTGTTCCTGACGAGCGTCTCGAAATACCCTGTGGCGGCACTGAATCCGCCGCCTTGGGCAATGGCGTAGCGGGTAATGCGCCCGTCGCCGTCGAACCGGAACATGGCGCCGAGCTGACTGAACAGAAATATGTTATAAGAATGGGTCCAGCCGTAGCCCATTACCGTGTCCACAGTTGTTCGGGAGCCGTCTGCGTTGTAGGAATTGTAGGTCAGGCCGAGATTCAGAGTCGGATCGCCGACTGTGGTAACGTTGACCGTTGCGGTCACGTTGCCTTCGGTCTCACTGGCGTAATCCGTTGTATTGGATTGTGCTGAGACGGAAGGACATGTGCTGGTACCGCAGCTTCCGCTACTGCAGCTGCACGAACACGAGCAGGTACTGCACCGAGGCGATTCACCTCCCAGGATACTTTTGTATCCGGGGTAACTAGCGCGAGCTTGCTGGGGCAGCAGGAGAATGATAAGCGAAGCTGAAAGCCACAAACCTTGAAAAAAGAAAAATCGGTTCTTCATAGCCAGAATCCTCCTTTGGCTAAATCACAGATATGTCACGAACATTTGGGTCAAGTTCGAGCCAATGCATCGGATGCACAAAATCCTCGTGAACCGCGCTTTCGCTTAACTCCGCCGGCGGCGCGCCACGAATAGCACGCACAATCCCAGGGCGGTGAGCGCAAATAACGACGGTTCGGGGGTGCCGTTGAGGGCCGAGGAGTCAGGGTCTACCTCCGCGATCAACAGATAGGGCGTATCTGCCTGCAACGTTACAGATGCAGTCAGTGTATTGCTGTAGGTAAAGTTAAGCTTCGAATTGGGGCCGATCCTTAGAGGGTTGTCGTAGAACAGCAGTGGCGAACTGGAAACGCTTGGCAAGAGGAGGCTGAAAAAGATTTCAGAAGTGGCAAACCGCCCGCCCCCAGTGGTAAGCAGGGACTGGCTGCCCATAAGCGGGGCGGCAAGCTGAACGCTGACAGGACCCGAAGTCCCCACAATCTCGAACGATCCAATCAGCGAACCCGGACCACCATTCGCGGTGGACTCCGCAAAGGCGTTTATCTCCGGAATGTTCACGCCCCCAGAGGTGCTCGCAGTGAGTCCCGGGACCGACGCGGCCGCGTTAGCGTGCGCCAAGGTCGTCGCCGCGCTGGCTGAAGTTGCGCCATCGTCGACGGTAGTAAACTGCTGAGAGAACCCTCCCAAACTATCCTTCGCTTCCGCGAATGCAGAAGCGGCAAAACCCGATTGAAGCTGCACTGACCCACTGGCAGGCGTAATCTGAAGCCCAGTAAGGCTCAGAGAATTGTCGACAATCGCATCGGCTCGAAGGACGACCGGGAAAAGAAGGGTAGTCGTCAGAATTGCTAACCCGATAACGCAGCGCATATCCACTCCGGCGGCCAGCCCGGTAAAGCGGCCACACAGCTAACCAACGAACGCGCCGATCATCTTCCGAGTTCGATGCGAACGGCAGTTAATAATGCAAATGTTAGGCTATCTTACAGCGAACTGGCCTGGCAGTCAAGAAGAAGTTAATAGCGCTACCTCAACTGTCCCTGTACCTCTCTCAACCAGTCTGGGCGCTTTAGAACTTCACGCGGTTTGCTGCCGTCGGGAGGGCCGATGATTCCGTCGCGCTGCATCACATCCAGAATTCGTGCGGCGCGACCGTAGCCCAGCCGCAATCGCCTCTGCAGAGTTGACGTCGATGCTTTACCCATCTCCACCACCACTCTGACCGCGTCCTGATACATCGGGTCCTGCTCGCCATCAAATGCGTCCGCGTCTTCTTCATCTTCTTCAGAGGGAGGCGCCAGCAGGAAGCTCTCGTCGTATTCGGGTTCCGCCTGCTCTTTCCAGAAATCGACCACGCGATTCGTCTCGGCCTCCGTCACAAATGCTCCGTGCACTCGCGTAAGGCGCGAGGAGCCAGGCGGCAGAAAGAGCATGTCGCCTTTACCGAGCAGATGTTCGGCGCCCATCACATCAAGTACGGTCCGTGAATCGACGCGGGTGGCCACTCGAAAGCTGATGCGCGAGGGGAAATTGGCCTTGATCAGACCAGTGATGACGTCCACACTAGGGCGCTGTGTCGCCAGAACCAAATGCATTCCGACCGCCCGCGCCATTTGGGCCAACCGCGTGATGCATTCCTCAACGTTGGCCCGCTCGAGCATCATGAGATCGGCAAGCTCATCGATAAGAATCAGCACGTAGGGAAGAGGTTCCAGGTTCTCTTCGTCATCCGGCTCATCAAACAGGTTTCGAGGTTTCTGCTGGAATTGCGCGATCTTCCGGTTGTATTGATCGATATTCCGGACACCCTGCGATGCAAGCAGTTTTAACCGCCGCTCCATTTCGAGCACGGCATTTCGAAGCGCGTTAGTAGCCTTCTTCGGTTCGGTAATCACTGGAGTCAGCAGATGGGGGATGCCTTCGTAAATGCCCAGCTCGACGCGCTTCGGGTCAACCATGATCATCCGAACCTCATCCGGCGTCGCCTTATACAGAAAGGACATGATCATGGCGTTCAACATCACGCTTTTACCCGAGCCGGTTGATCCCGCGATCAGGAGGTGCGGCATGGATTCAAGCGAGGTGACTTTGATGCGGCCATTGATGTCCTTACCGAGAGCGATGGTCATCTTCGAAGGAGCATCGTGGAATTCCTCCGATTCCAAAATCGCTCGAAGGCTGATCAGCTCGCGCCGCGTGTTCGGAACTTCAATGCCCACGGTCGGTTTGCCGGGAAGCCGCTCAATCAGAATCGATTCCGCCTGCAACCCGAGGCACAGATCTTCGTTGAGGGTTGTGATTCGGCTGTATTTGATTCCTGCTTCCGGCTTGTATTCAAAAGTGGTGACCACTGGGCCGGGGTTGATTTGCACCACCGAGCCGCGCACGTTGAATTCTTCAAGTTTGGATTTAATTCGGCCGGCAATCGCCTTCAACTCGAGACCGTCATAGCCGTTTGCGGCTGAAACTTCGTTCAAGAGCTCGGTGGAAGGAAGCCGGTATTGTCGCTTTCGCTTGATGGGAGTCCGGGAAACCGCCGCTTCGAACGGAGGCATCTCATCTGTTTCTTCTTCAGGCGTCTGAGTTCGAATTGCGGGCTGGTATTCGAGGGTTCGAATCGGGATTTCCTGTGGTTGGGGCTCGCTGGCCGTGCCGCTGTCAGGTTCGAAAGGCGGCTGCTCGGGTGCAGGGTTATCGGGTGCGGTACGGCCTGCATTGCGCCGGGCCGCGCGCTCCGCCGCTTTCGCTTTCGCCTTCTCGATGACACGCTGGCGGCGTAATTCGCGCGAATTTCTCCAACTGGCACGAATCGCTCTCACCTTGGCGATCGGCCTCCGCAACCAACGCATCAACGTGGAGACCTCGAAAGTAGAGGCAAAATACAGCGCTATGATGCCGGCTGCAACGGTGATAATCGCCGCGCCCGCGAGATCAAAGCGGGCCAGCAGAAAATCCGCCATCACCATTCCGACAATGCCGCTCGGACGGACAACTCCGGCGATCAGCCAGGGACGCGGAATCAGTCCACAAGCGGTAGAGACACAAAACCACAAAGCCGACGCACCCAAGACGCGGAACCAGGGGCTTTCAATCGGTGACGACCGTACCCATTTCCAGCCAAGCAGCCAAATGTGCACCGGTAATAGGAACACGCTCACGCCAAAAATTTGGAACAGCAGGTCAGCCCACCGCGCCCCGAAGAGGCCGAGCAGATTATGCGTATGCGCCAGCGCAGTGGCCGTGTTCCAGGACGGATCCGTGGCCGAATACGATATCAGGCTCAGCGAAATTGCCAAGCCGAGTAAGAAAAACAAAAAGCCCACGGCTTCGTTCAGCCGTGTATGGCTGGAGGGTGAGAGAAGCGTCATCCGCTGTTGCGGAAGAAAACTGCCAGAGCGATCACTATTATGCCAAAAACGATCCGGTACCACACAAACACGTTCAGGCTGTGGCGCCTTACGTACTGCAAAAAGAATGCAATCACCAAAAGTCCAACAGCCAAACTCACCAGGATGCCGATAGCGTAAGGCACTCGCATTTCCGGGGGCAAGCCTCCCTGTTTATGGACATCCAGAAATTTCTTGGCTGCGGCGCCCGCGATAATCGGCGCCGAAAGTAGAAAAGAGAATCGCGCAGATGTTTCTCGATCCAAGCGAAATAACCTGGCTGTCGCGATGGTGCTGCCGCTGCGTGAGACGCCCGGAATGATCGCGAAGGCCTGGGCGATGCCAATAGCGATGGCCTCGCCCCAACTCAATTGGTCGAGGCCGCTCTTGCTTTCGCTCATCCGGTCGGCAATGGCCATGTAGATCGCGACCAGAATGGCGGCCGCGCCGATGATGAACGGACTACGCCACGCGTGCTCGGCGTATTTGTCCCACTTCCAACCTGCCAGCGCGCCGGGAATGGTGCCGACCACCAGATACCAAAGCAGAAGGCGGCTGTTTTCATCCGGCCTCGAACCGGCATATGAGAAACCCAAGCCGTTCGCGATTACCTGGATCCAATCCTTGAAGAAGTAGATCACGATCGCGGCTAACGTGCCGACGTGGAGCGCGACGTCAAACACCAAACCTCCATCGTCCCAGTGAAGAAAATCTGGAATAACGATTAAATGTGCGCTACTGCTGACCGGAAAGAATTCGGTCAATCCTTGCACGATGGCAAGAAGGACCGCTTGATAAAGCGGCATAATGATTGGTGAGTGTACTTCCCCCCGCTGTGAAGCCTCCGTTATCGTAGCGTACCGGTCTTTCTTTCCTTCATGCGAGCCACTAAAATTGTTGCCACTCTCGGTCCATCTACTGACAGCGAAGATGTTCTCAGGGGGTTATTTGAAGCAGGCGTGGATGTCTTCCGGTTGAATGCATCTCACGGGACCCAGGAAGATCACGCCTTCCGCATCCAAGCGGTCCGTGATATCTCGGCTGAGTTCAAGCATCACGCAGGGATTTTGCTCGACCTGCAAGGACCTAAGATCAGGCTCGGCAAATTCAAGGATGGTGAAGCTTTTCTCGAACCTGGCCGGATATTCACCATCACTACGCAGCCGGTTGAGGGAACGCCGGAGATTTCGTCCACCAACTACGCCGAGTTCGCGCGCGATGTAAAACCAGGCGATCCCGTATTGCTCGCCGACGGGTGCATTGAACTTCGTGTTCTCAGCGCCGACGGCATTGCAGCCCGATGTCAGGTTGTCCATGGCGGCCGAATTTCCGATCGAAAAGGAATTAATTTACCCGGCGTGAACATTAGCGCTCCGTCGCTTTCGAAAAAAGATATTGCGGACGCCCACTTTGGGGTGGAGCAGCAGGTCGATTTCTTTGCGCTGTCCTTTGTCCGCCAGTCGCGCGACGTGCTTCGCCTGCGCCACTTACTTGAAGAAGTGGACGCCAAGCAACTGATCGTCGCAAAGATTGAAAAACCGGAGGCCTGGCAGAATTTGGATTCAATCCTCGAAGAATGCGACGGTGTCATGGTGGCGCGAGGCGACTTGGGCGTGGAGATGCCCATTGAGAAAGTACCGGCTATTCAAAAGGCGATCATCGAGAGATCGAGGAAGAGCGGGAAATTTGTGATCACGGCAACGCAAATGCTGGAATCGATGATCGAGAACGCTTTACCGACCCGGGCGGAAGTCAGCGATGTGGCGAACGCGATTTACGACGGAACTAGCGCCGTAATGCTTTCGGCGGAAACCTCTACCGGTGAGCATCCCCTGGAATCCGTAAAGGTAATGGCGCGAATTGCATGTGAGACGGAGACGTCCTTGCATCGCAAAGGATTCCCCGACGTCTGGTTTCGCGAAGACATGCCGATTCCGGAGATCATCGCCGACGCGGCGTATCACTCGGCGCGATCGGCCGGCGTGGTCGCGCTCGCTGTGGGAACGACCACGGGAACGTCAGCACGCCTGCTCGCCCGTTATCGGCCCCCCGTCCCGATCTATGCCTTCACGTCAAGCGATACTGTGGCCCGCCAGCTCTCGATCGTTTATGGCGTGGATCCGATCGTTTCGCCGGCCGCGCAATCAACGGATCAGATGCTGCATGAAATGGAGCGCGTGCTCATCGATACCGGCCGGGTTCGACCCGGTGACAATATTGTGTTCGTAGCGGGGCAGCCGGTAGGTCTGCGTGGCTCGACGAATATGCTGAAGCTCCATCGCATCACGGGCCTGCCATAGCCATGTACGATGCCGTTCTGATTGTTTCTTTCGGGGGGCCAGAAAAGCACGAAGATGTACTGCCGTTTCTTGAAAACGTAACTCGTGGCCGGAATGTGCCCCGAGAACGGCTCCTCCAAGTAGCGGAGCATTACTACCATTTCGGGGGTAGAAGTCCCCTCAACGATCAATGCCGCGAGCTGATTTCAGCGCTACGCGCAGAACTGGACGCGCATGGGATGAATCTCCCGATCTATTGGGGGAACCGGAACTGGCGCCCGTTTCTCACGGATGCAGTGCGGCAGATGCGGGACGATGGCATCCAGTACGCGCTCGCGTTTGTGACTTCGGCTTATAGCTCCTATTCCGGTTGCAGGCAGTATCGCGAGGACATTGCTGCTGCTCTATCCGAAATAGAAGGTGGCCCGAAGATAGACAAGCTGCGCGTCTTCTACAATCATCCGGGCTTTATCGAAGCCTCCGCGGATCGCGTCCGAAAGGCCTTGGAGGCGTTTTTACCAAACGAACTGGACCGGGTTCGTTTCGTAATTTCGGCCCACAGTATCCCGCGCTTTATGGCGCAGACCAGCGATTATGAGCGGCAACTGCGGGAAACGTCCCGCTTAGTCTCTGATGCGGTTGGGTTTACTGACGGGGACCTAGTTTTTCAGAGTCGCAGCGGGCCAGCCGGGCAGGCTTGGCTCGGGCCAGAGATTCTCGAGCACTTGAGAAATTTGCATGAACAGGGCATAAACAATGTGCTGGTCGCGCCGCTTGGCTTCGTTTCGGAACACATGGAAGTGCTGTACGACCTGGACACCGAAGCGCTTGGTTTAGCGAACGAACTGGGCATGAAAATGGTTCGGGCGGCAACCGTTGGGACCCATCCGGCATTCATCAAAATGATCAGGCAACTCATCGCCGAGCGGATATTTCCAAACGAACCCAAATTGGCGGTCGGGTCATTTGGCCCTAATCACGACGTTTGTCCCGAGGATTGCTGCCCTGCTCCGCAGAGAGTCGGTAGATCTCTCGTTTCGGAAGGCCCATTAGTTTCGCGACGGTCTTGATCGCTTCCATGCGAGACAGGCCCTGTTCCTTCTCGAGTCTCGAAATCTCGGCCCGGGGATCGTCTATGTGTACCGCCTCTTCGCCAGGCCCGATGACCAACGTGATTTCTCCCTTTATGGCGTTTCGCCGGGCCAGTTCCTCGGCGATGGACGCAGCCGAGCCCCGCAGAAACTCTTCGTAAAGTTTGGTGATTTCGCGGGCCAAGACAATGGGCCGGTCGCCAAGCACGTCTGAAATGTCGCGCAGGGTCTGCAAAAGGCGGTGCGGGCTCTCGTAGGCGACGACGGTCGCGGGATCACTCGCGATTCCTTCCAAAATTCTTCGGCGGGCAGCGGCTTTGGAGGGTAAAAACCCGATGAAGCGGAATTCGCTGGCGGGCAACCCAGAAGCGGCGAGCGCAGACAGGAGAGCGGAAGCACCCGGCACGGGCACGACCGCGAATCCCGCGTTTATGGATGCCGTGACCACGCGATAGCCGGGGTCGGAAATAAGAGGCGTACCGGCATCGCTCAAGAGCGCCACCGATTCACCTGCCTGTAGCCTTCGCAAGATATCAGCGGTACGGGTTTCTTCATTGTGCTCGTGATAGCTGATGAGCGGCTTGCGGATTCCATAGTGCTCGAGGAGTTTATGCGTTTCTCGCGTGTCTTCGCACGCAATCACGCCCACTTCTTCGCGAAGAATGCGAAGAGCGCGGAGAGTAATATCTTCGAGATTTCCGATCGGAGTCGCGATGAGGTATAAAGAGGCGGCCAGACATCCAGCAGTGTATCGTTGGAGCTTGTAAATTGAGAATTACGGTTCAAGATGCAGAGGCAAACGGACCAGCAGGACGATGCAGCGTATTACATCCGGTGGAGTCCGGACTCGGGTCCCTACGCGATTGAACTGAAACTGGACTTGGTAAACAGAATCGTAAAGGAGATTTCGGAAGCAGGGGTGCACGGGATCGAGGTGGGAGGCGTGCTCTTCGGGACTTTCCCGAAAGCGAACATCCCTGTGGTGCGCATCGAGGATATCGAAATGATTCCCCGGCGGGCGGAGGACGGGCCGGTTTACATGCTGGATCCGGTTCAACACCAGCGCTTCGCCGGAGCCCGATGGCGAGCGAAGAACCAAAACAAGGTAACGATCGGATTTTTCAGGAGCCACGTTCGCCCCGGGCCGTTGCGCCCATCATTGGCGGATCGTAGCTTGCTTTCAGGACAATTCAGTCAAAGTGTCTATGTTTTTTTGCTCATACAAGCGCGCGAGCCTCGTACAGCAGCCCTATTCGTTGCGACGAATGGACAGCTCGCGGACGAACCCTCGGTTCGGGAGTTTCGGTTCGACCAAGCAGAATTTAGCTCGTTGCCCGAGATTCAGCCCGATGCCCCACAACAGGAACACCCATCCAAGAAGAGCACAGGGACTCGGAACCGCTGGCTGAAACCGCTTGCGGTGCCCATATTGATTGCGATTTTCACGGTTGCAATTCTCTGGTGGATATCCAGAAGAACCGCATTCTTCGAATGGATCAGGCCGAGTCCGGATCAGCTTCAGCTCGAAGTAAGGCAGAGTGGAGATCTCTTGCAAATTTCCTGGAATCACAATGCCCGGGAGCTCAATCGCGCGTCAGGCGCCACGCTGGTCATCGGGGACGGGGCAAGCGGTCAGGAGATCAAGCTGGGTCCAGACGAACTCAAACTGGGAGTCGTCGATTATCAACCAAGCTCTCGTCAGGTTCATGTAGCCATGAAGGTGAATGCTCCCGGATCAAAGCCGCTCACCGAATCCGTCGAATGGCCACGGAAGTAAAAACTCGCTCAGTGACGCAGAAGGATGTTGAATTCGCCATCCTTTGCATCGAGAATGACGGTGCTACCCGGCAGAACTTGCTTCTGAGCGACGAGCGCCGCGACGGGCTGTATGAAATTGCGCTGAACCGTGCGCTTCAATTCACGTGCGCCAAACTCGATGCTGGTTCCCGAATCGAGCAATAAGTTGCGGCCTGCAACTGTACACTGCAGCCGGAATGCGCGCAGCCCGAGACGATTATGTACAAGGCGCAGAAAGCCCGCAAATATTTGGTCAAGGATGATCTCACAGGCCTGCCGGTCGAGCGGTTTGTAGGTGATGATGGAATCGATTCGATTCACGAACTCGGGAGAGAACTTGCGCCGAACAGCCGCCATACCGATGCGGTGAAGCACGGAGGAGTCGCCGCCTGTGGCTTCGAGCGGCACCATGGCTTCGAATCCGAAGTCGGGCCGATTTGCGCGTTGGATCGATTTTGCGCCGAGATTGCTGGTGAGGAAAATGAGCGAGCGCTCGAAATTGACGGTCGCGTTATCGCCCAACCGAAGAGTTGCTTTATCCAGAATGCCGAGTAGCAGACGGGTCATGGAAGGCGCAGCTTTTTCGATTTCATCGAAGAGCACCAGAGACACATCGCTCTTGTCGGAGGCGGCCGCGTTTACTTTTGCCTGAGTGAGCATGGGCTGCGTTTCGCGATGACCGAGATATCCAGGCGGCGCGCCAATGAGTTTTGCGACTTCGTGTTCCATTTGAAACTCGCCGCAATCGACTTTCAGTAAATTTTTGCTGCTGCCGTGCAAGACTTCAGCGAGCGCCTCGACGGTTCTCGTCTTGCCGGTGCCAGTGGGACCTAGGAGCAAGACGACGCCGATGGGCCGACCTTCCGGGGCGAGCCCGGCCTGGTGCATTTGTATGTAAGGGACTACCGTATCGATCGCCTCGGGTTGTCCAATGAGGAGATGTTTGAGCTGGGCAGCTAAACCATCTGGATCTTCGGGCAAGATGGGCCGTCTGGTACGACCCGAAACAGTATAAGATCGCATCCGTCTCCGATCAGACTTGGTCGGCCAAGTCGGGTATCGATTCGTCAAAACCTTTCGACAACGAAGGTAAACCGTCAACCGGGGATCAGGGTGTAAGTGACAGGCTTTCGGAAACGGCGCAACGTGGAGGACAGCCGAACAAATCCCACGTTACCAGTGAAGTAGGGCGATCGCTCCGGCCATCGAAATTTATTAATTGATGTTGTGACTGAGGGAAATCTGGACTGGGAGCGTTGCGGATCGACTTCAAGTTTACAGGCCGGAACTTCGCCGGGGCGATATGATGGATTCCAAATTGAAGACTATAAGAGCCCTACCGCTGTTACTTCTGCTAAGTGCAAGAAGCATGCCCGGTCAGAACCAGGCCACTCTGACGATCGACTTGACGCATTCTAAGGGGAAAGTAAGCCCAACGCTATATGGGCTGATGACTGAGGAGATTAACTTCTCGTATGAGGGCGGCCTTTATGCTCAATTGATTCGGCCGCCGGAATTCGTCGGCGGATGGGATCAACCCGCCCATTGGTTTGTGATGCCGCGCGGCAACGCTCAGGTGTCTCTCAGTCTGGACAAATCGGTGTATCGGTTGACGGACCGCAAACTATCGTTACGTGTGGAAGTAAAACAAGCGGATGCAAAGAACGCCGCCGCATTCGGAAACGAGGGCTACTGGGGAATCCCTGTCAGTCCATCCACTACTTATCGAACAACGATCTACGCCAAAGGGCAGGGTGTCGGAGCTATGACAGCCAGCCTGATCAACAACGATACTGCTAAGGTGCTTGCCTCTGCGACCAGCGAATCTATTGGAAATGATTGGCGCGAATACACCCTGCAACTTGTTACCGGAGCTGACGCTCCGACATCGGCTTCCAATAGATTTGTCTTGAGCTTTGAGCATCCGGGAACCGTCTGGTTGGATTACGTTTCGCTTAGGGCGCCTGCTTTTCACAATCGACCGAACGGAACGCGCATTGACCTGATGGAAAAGATGGCGGCGATGAAGCCTGCTTTCTTGCGCTTCCCGGGTGGAAATTACGTAGAAGGCGATCGCATTTCGGATCGTTTTGACTGGAAGAAGACTTTGGGGGTTCCGGCCGATCGCCCGGGACACGCGTCACCTTGGGGATACCCGTCGAGCGACGGCTTCGGCCTTCTGGAATTCCTCGAGTGGTGCGAAGACCTGCGCATGCAGCCGGTGTTAGCGGTCTACGCTGGATACTCCTTGAAAGGCGAGCACGTCGATCCCGGACCGGCTTTGCAGCCCTATGTAGTTGATGCGCTGGATGAGATCGAATACGTCATGGGAGATGTTTCGAGTAAATGGGGAGCTGAGCGCGCC
>JAFASD010000512.1 GCA_019244945.1 Acidobacteriaceae bacterium
GCGAACCGTATTGACATTGTTGAACTTGATGAATCCGTCGCTCTTCGCATCTTGCGTGGATTGTTCGCTCACACGAGTCGCCGCCCCACCGATGTGGAACGTACGCATGGTGAGCTGCGTGCCGGGCTCACCGATGGATTGAGCCGAGATGATGCCGACAGCTTCGCCGCGCTCAACCATTCGTCCGGTCGCCAGATTTCGCCCGTAACAGAGGCGGCAAACCCCGCGCTTGGATTCGCAGGTCAGCACCGAACGAATCTTCACCCGCTCGATTCCGGCTGCCTGAATGGCGCTGGCCAGCTCTTCGGTGATCTCCTGATTCACTTCGACGATCACATTGTTTTCGTAATCGCGCTGATCTTCGAGAGCAACGCGCCCAACAATACGGTCACGCAGCGGCTCGATAATCTCACCCGATTCGATAATCGGTTCGACATAGATGCCGTCGGTCGTTCCGCAATCGTCTTCGGTAATGATGACGTCTTGCGCTACGTCACAGAGACGCCGGGTCAAATACCCGGAATCGGCCGTTTTAAGAGCGGTATCCGCCAGACCTTTTCGCGCGCCGTGCGTGGAAATGAAGTATTGCAGCACGTTCAGGCCTTCGCGGAAATTAGCCGTAATCGGCGTTTCGATGATTTCGCCCGACGGCTTGGCCATCAAGCCGCGCATGCCCGAGAGCTGTCGGATCTGCTGTTTCGAGCCGCGGGCGCCCGAATCAGCCATGATGTAAATCGGATTGAGCAGGCGTCCGGTACGGTCATCCTCTTCCATGTTCTTGAACATTTTGTCGGAAACCGCTTCGGTAACCTTCGACCAGATTTCAATGATCTTGTTGTAGCGCTCAGACTGCGTAATCGCGCCTTCCTGATACTGCTGCTGAACCTCGAAAACCTGCTTGTCAGCGTCGCGAACCAGGCCGGCCTTCTCTTCTGGAACCACCATATCGTCGATTCCAATCGAGATCCCTGCACGGGTTGCGTAAAGGAAGCCCAGTTTCTTTACTTCATCCAGCATCTGCACCGTGGTCTGCAGGCCAAATTTCAAATAGCAGTATTGGACCAGTTGTCCAAGACCTTTCTTCTTCAGCAGGCCATTGATAAACGGCATCTGCTTTGGAAGCACATCGTTCAAAATCACGCGGCCGACGGTCGTGTCCATGTACTGCTTGGTGAACTCGATCGGCTCGGTATGCATGATGTTCTGATTGTCAAAAGCCTTGCTCAGATCAATCACCCGGCCCGTGTGCCGCAATTTGATGGCGGTCAGTGTCTCGACTTCGCCCATTTCAAGCGCGATCAGCACGTCTTCCATCGAAGCGAATGTACGGCCCGAGCCCTTCGCATTCGGGCGCATTTTGGTCAGATAGTAAAGCCCCAGCACCATGTCTTGCGTGGGAATCGCAATGGGAGCGCCATGCGCAGGCGACAAGATATTGTTCGAAGCCAACATCAAGGTTGCAGCTTCAATCTGCGCTTCGGGCGACAGCGGAATGTGCACCGCCATCTGGTCACCGTCGAAGTCGGCGTTGAACGCCGTGCAGGTCAGCGGATGCAGCTTGATAGCTTTGCCTTCCACCAACACCGGCTCAAACGCCTGGATACCCAAACGGTGCAGTGTGGGAGCGCGATTCAGAAGAATGGGGTGATCCTTGATGACTTCTTCAAGAATGTCCCAAACAACCGGATCCTGCTGCTCAACCAATTCCTTAGCTTGTTTAATGGTCGTGCAATGGCCGCGCTGCTCGAGCCGGTGATAAATGAACGGCTTAAACAGTTCTAACGCCATCTTCTTCGGCAGACCGCATTGATGCAGCTTCAGCTCCGGACCGACCACAATCACAGAACGGCCGGAATAGTCAACGCGCTTGCCAAGCAGGTTTTGCCGGAACCGTCCTTGCTTGCCCTTGAGCGTGTCCGATAGCGATTTCAGCGGACGATTATTGGCGCCACGCAGCACGCGACCGCGCCGACCATTGTCGAACAACGCATCCACCGCTTCCTGGAGCATGCGTTTTTCATTGCGAACGATCACATCCGGAGCATGCAGCTCCATCAATTTTTTCAAGCGATTATTGCGGTTGATCACGCGCCGATACAGATCATTGAGATCGGAAGTCGCAAAGCGGCCGCCATCCAAAGGCACCAGCGGCCGAAGCTCCGGCGGAATGACCGGAATCACATCCAGAATCATCCATTCGGGCTTATTGCCCGATTTCCGGAAGCTCTCGACAACACGAAGACGCTTGGCATACTTCAGCTTCTTCTGCGCTGAAGTCTCGGTCTTCATCTTGTCACGGATGTCTTGGCTAAGCGCCTCTATGTCAATCTTCTTGAGAAGCTCTTTCACCCCTTCGGCGCCCATCATGGCTACAAAGCCATTCGGGAACTCCTGATCGAGCTGGCGCTTCCGCTCATCGCTGATCACTTCGCCCTGCGACAGACCGGTCGCTTCGCCTGGATCAATGACCACGAACGCTTCGTAATAGAGCACCCGTTCCAGCTCGCGAAGCGTGATGTCGAGCAGGTAGCCGATCCGGCTCGGCAGTCCTTTGAAAAACCAGACGTGAGAGCACGCGCTCGCCAGCTCTATATGGCCCAGGCGCTCGCGCCTGACCCGCGATAAAGTCACTTCAACGCCGCACTTATCGCAGATCACTCCGCGATGCTTCATCCGCTTGTACTTGCCGCAGAGACATTCCCAGTCGGCAACCGGCCCGAAAATACGCGCGCAGAAGAGACCATCGCGCTCCGGTTTGAAGGTCCGATAGTTGATGGTCTCCGGTTTTGTCACTTCACCGTGTGACCAGCTCCGGATCTTTTCCGGAGAAGCGAGGCTGATTCGAATCGAATCGAAATCAGCTATCAAATTGGCTCTGTCGTACGGAGAGGAACGATACATTATTTATCCTTAAACCCTTTCGACTTGTTGACCGTAACGTTTCCCTGCTAATCCGCGGCGTGCGCCAGATCCTGCATCTCCCGCGGTTTCTTCATCAGTTCCACGTCGAGACAGAGACTCTGCAGCTCGCGAATTAACACATTGAACGATTCCGGCACGCCCGGTTCGGCTGCCGCTTCGCCCTTCACAATGGCTTCGTAAATCTTGGCTCGTCCGTAAACGTCATCGGACTTCGCCGTGAGCAACTCCTGCAAAATGTACGCCGCGCCATACGCTTCGAGCGCCCACACTTCCATCTCTCCAAACCGCTGCCCGCCGAACTGCGCCTTTCCGCCGAGCGGCTGTTGCGTGATCAGTGAATACGGGCCGATGGAGCGAGCGTGAATCTTGTCGTCCACCAGATGGCTCAGCTTGAGCATGTAGATGTAACCCACCGTCACCGGCTGCTCAAACATCTGTCCACTTAGGCCGTCGTAAAGTTGCACCTTCCCGGACGTAGGCAGCTTGGCTTCCGTCAACCTGGCCTTGATGTCTTTCTCCGTCGCCCCGTCGAATACCGGCGTTGCGAAATGCAAGCCCAGCTTAGCGGCCGCCCAACCGAGATGCGTTTCCAGAATCTGGCCCACGTTCATACGCGAGGGGACGCCCAGCGGATTCAAAATGATCTCGACTGGCGTGCCATCCGGCAAATACGGCATGTCTTCTTCCGGCACAATCCGCGCGATGACGCCTTTATTTCCATGACGCCCCGCCATCTTATCGCCGACCGAAAGTTTGCGCTTCATCGCGATATAGACTTTGACCAGCTTGATCACGCCCGGGGGCAATTCGTCGCCCTTGCGCAGTTTCGCGATCTTCTCTTCCGTAATTTTTTCGAGAACCGCGATCTGACGCGAGGTCATCTCTTCGATTTCGTCGATCTGCTCGTTCAACCGCACGTCTTTCGTCGAAAGCCGCATCCGCTTCAAATCACGCGCGCGAAGCTTTTCGAGCACGTCGCGGGTCAGCGGAGTCTCCTTCGAGAGCAGCTTCTTATTGGTCTTCTCGTCGTGAAGGTCCGCCAGGACTTCCCTGCCCTTCAGCAGTTCTTCCAGCCGCTTCGCGCGTTCATCGCTGAGAATGCGCTTTTCATCTTCGAGATTGCGGTGCATGCGCTCTTCCTGCAATTGCAGGATCTGTTTGGACCGCTCATCGAGCTCAGCCCCCTTGCGCGAAAACACCTTGCAATCGACAATGGTGCCTTCAATGCCCGGCGGGCAGTACAGCGATGCGTCCTTCACATCGCCGGCTTTCTCGCCAAAGATGGCGCGCAGCAACTTCTCCTCGGGAGTGAGTTGTGTTTCTCCCTTCGGAGTCACTTTGCCCACCAGGATGTCGCCCGGCTTGACGGTCGCGCCGATTCGGATAATCCCGCTGTCGTCCAAATTGCGCAGGAACGATTCGGCGATGTTCGGAATGTCGCGCGTGATTTCCTCTGGTCCGAGCTTCGTGTCCCGAGCTTCGATTTCGAACTCTTCAATGTGAATCGAAGTGTAGTAGTCTTCTTTGACGAGCTTCTCGCTGACAACGATCGCGTCTTCAAAGTTGTAGCCGCGCCACGGCATGAACGCCACCAGCACGTTGCGCCCCAGCGCCAGTTCGCCGGCTTCCGTGCAAGGACCATCCGCCAGCACGTCGCCTTTTCTGACCCGCTGTCCCTGATGCACAATCGGCTTCTGGCTGATGCAGGTGTTTTGGTTCGATCGTTTGAACTTCGTGAGCTGATAAATATCCGCGCCCACTTCGCGAGACATCTGGCCCTCGTGCGCCCCGCCTTCCACGCGAACGATAATGCGCTCACTATCGACTGAATCCACCACCCCGGCGCGCTTGCAAATCACCACCGCGCCCGAATCGCGAGCGGTCACGCGCTCCATTCCGGTTCCCACATAAGGCGCTTCCGCCCGCAGGAGCGGAACAGCCTGGCGCTGCATGTTCGAGCCCATCAGAGCGCGGTTGGCGTCGTCATTCTCTAGAAACGGAATCAAACTCGCAGCCACCGAGACGAGCTGTTTCGGGCTGACATCCATGTACTCGATTTCATCGCGGTGCTTCAGTACAAAATTGCCGGCCTGACGCGCATTCACGAGATCGTCCACAATCCGGCCGTTCTTATCAATCGCGACGTTCGCCTGAGCAATGATGTACTTGTCTTCTTCCCAAGCGGAGAGGTAATCCGAGTGGGCTTCAAACTCAGCCTGTTGCTTCTTCGAACTGAGCCCGCCGTTTGCCTTATCGATATCGTCCCGCAAAACGACCTGGCCCACCTTCAGATCGGTGTCTCCAGGGTTCAAAATCCTCACTTCATCCACCAGAGCGCCTTCTTTCACACGCCGGTAGGGACTCTCAATAAACCCGTACTGGTTAATGCGGGCAAAGCAAGAGAGCGAAGAGATCAGGCCGATATTCGGGCCTTCCGGCGTTTCGATCGGACAAATGCGCCCGTAGTGCGTCGGATGCACGTCGCGAACTTCAAATCCTGCGCGCTCTCGCGACAAACCACCCGGCCCCAATGCAGAGAGACGCCGCTTATGCGTGATCTCCGATAGCGGGTTGGTCTGATCCATGAACTGCGACAACTGGCTCGAACCGAAGAACTCGCGAATCGCTGCCATCACCGGTTTCGCGTTTACCAGATCGTGCGGCATCGCCGTCGACATCTCCTGGTAAACGGACATCTTTTCTTTAATGGCTCGTTCCATGCGCACCAGGCCAATGCGGAATTGGTTTTCGAGCAATTCACCCACCGCCCGCACGCGCCGGTTGCCCAAATGGTCGATATCGTCCACTGCGCCGATGCCTTTGCGCAGCTTCAGCAAATACAAAATGGTGTCGATGAAATCCTTTTGGTCGAGCGTCCGCTTATCGAGCGGCGTCGAGTCGGCCTTGTCATAGAGCTTGATGTTGAATTTCATCCGACCCACGCGCGAAAAATCGTACTTCCGCGGATCGAAAAACATGCCTTGAAACAGTTGCGTCGCCGTATCCAGCGTCGGCGGATCCCCCGGTCGCAGCTTCCGGTAAATCTCAAGCAGAGCGTCGCTTTGGCTCTTTACGCCATCCTTGCGCAAGGTCGCGGAGATCACGTTTCCGGCATCGTCACGATCCGGGAAGAATACCTCAAAGGTTTCAATCCCTGCCTCGGAGAGCCTGCCGATCGCACTGGCCGTCAGTTCATGGTTCGCTTCGATCAGCACTTCGCCGGTTGACATGTCAATAACATCGGCGGCGACATACGCCGCTTCTAAATCGTTCGACGCGACTTCTACTTGTTCGATCTTGGCTTTCTGGATCTCCCGGAATACCGAGTTGGTGATCTTTCGCCCTTGCGGAACCACTTGCTCCCCGTTTTTGCCCACGATCGCGTGCGAGAGCTTCATCCCGATTAAGCTATCGTTCACGCCCCAGAACAGCTTGTTGTTCTTTAGCGAGATGCTCGAGAGCTTATAGAACGCGCGAATAATATCCGAGTCTGTCTTGAGACCCAGCGCCCGTAGAAAAACAGTCCCATAAAACTTTCGCTTGCGGTCGATCCGGACATACAGCAGGTTCTTGTTGTCATACTCGAACTCGACCCAGCTACCGCGATAGGGAATAATCTTTCCCAGAAAATAGCCTTGCGTCTGAACGCGCTCGAAAAACACGCCGGGCGATCGGTGCAATTGCGAAACGATGACCCGCTCGGTTCCGTTGATGATGAACGTTCCGTTCTCCGTCATCAGCGGAATTTCGCCGAAAAAGACTTCCTGCTCTTTGATGTCTCGAACAGTCTTGTTTCCGGTCTCGGCGTCTTTGTCGTAAACCGTCAGGCGTATGGTGACTTTTAAAGGCGCTGCATACGTCATGCCGCGCTCTTCGCACTCCGGCACGTCGTACTTCAATTGCAGAGCCACTGGGTCGCCGCACCGGTTACAGAAGGTGACGATGTTCTTGTTGAAGGTCCCGCATTTGTGGCAGAGCACGTCGCCTGCATGGAACGGATCGGTGCGAATCTCGGCTCCGCAATTGGGATTCCGGCAAATAGTCCGAAGGTGATGCAGGCCTTTTAGGTTGCCGCACTTGCACTCCCAATTTCCAATCGAATAATCGACGAATTCCAGTTGGCTCAAGCCACGGAAATCCGATATGGGAAATACCGAGCTGAACACGCTTTGAAGACCTGCGTCCTCGCGCTCCTTCGGAAGCAAATCCATCTGCAGAAAACGCTCGTAGGAGCGCTTCTGCACCTCGATCAGGTTCGGAATGGGAATGGAAGTCTTGATCTTCGAAAAATCAACTCTCTCGCGGAGAGAGCCATTTGACACATTAAGCATCTACGCTTGTCCTCTTGAAAACCATTGACACGATGACGACATTTAGCAATTCGCTACATGGGGCCGGGCCGCAACTATGCGGACTCGACCATTAGCGGTGAACCCGGCGATCCACCGGCAAATGCTGGTGCGGTAAGTGCGACATGAGCCGCACGGGTGGAAAAACTGACGAGAAACATCGTAAGAGACGATAACGATTGGGTAAGCCTCGTGTGCACTTCAACAAGTTTTGGCTCGCAAGAGGCCAGAAAAGGGGCTAAGGCTAAAAAGGCAAATTTGGACATGCAAAAGCCCCGCCGACCAAAATAGATCAGCGGGAAAACTCTTACCAGACTGAGACAACGATTTTTATGCTGGAACCGCCCCGGCTTGACGTCTTCCCAAGCATAGCACATAAAGGGCCAGTCTCGTCAACCGGCCCGGCTATGCCAGAAAATCACCTCGGGTTAGGGGCAGTTTGAGCTACTTAACTTCGACGGTCGCTCCGGCGTCGGTAAACTTCTTCCGAATCGCCTCGGCCTCATCTTTATTCACGCCTTCCTTGATAGGTTTCGGCGCGCCGTCTACCAGGTCCTTGGCTTCCTTGAGACCCAGGCTCGTAACTTCCCGCACCGCCTTGATCACGTTGATCTTATTCGCTCCTACCGCAGTCAAAACCACCGTGAACTCGGTCTTTTCTTCAGCCGAAGCAGCCGCCGCAGCCGCGCCCCCGCCACTCCCCGGAGCTGCCACTGCCACCGAAGCCGCCGCCGCTGAGACGCCCAGCTTCTCTTCCAAAAGCTTGACTAGCTGCGAGGCCTCCAGCAGGGTAAGTCCCTGAATCTGTTCTGCAATTGCGTTTATGTCCGCCATTTCTTCCTTCTCGCTCCCTACTCTTTAAATTTGTTCTCTTTCCCGGCTTGATCGAGCACCACCGCCAGATTGCGCCCCACGCCGTTGATCGAGCTGACCAAGCGCGTTGCCGCAGCGTTGATCAAGTACAACAACTTGGCCTGTATCTCCTCTTTCGGAGGCATCGAAGCCAAATCCTGAATCGCTTTGATGTCGATAACCCGGCCTTCCACCAAACCGGCCTTGAAGGTAAACGCCGCGTTGTCTCTGGAATATTTCGTCAGCGCCTTGGCTAAAGCAACCGGGTCCGTTGACGTATACGCCAACGAAGTCATCCCTTTGAGATCTTTCAGAACATCATTCGCCGGAGTTCCTTCAGCCGCCTTTGCAGCCAGGTTGTTCTTCACAACCCGATAATTGCCGCCCGCATCGCGAATCGTCTTGCGTAGCTGAAAATCTTGTTTGACCGTCAGCTTCTCATAGCTGGTGATGAAGAAATTTTTGTTCTCTTCAATCGCCTTCTTGAGATCTTCGACGTCCTTCTTCTTCTGGTCTTTGTCCTTCATGCGGCGCTGCCTTTCAAATCCACCTACGCTCTAAGCCGTCTTCGCATTAAAAGCGGTCACATCCAGTTGAACACCCGGCCCCATGGTCGAGCACAATGTGGCGCTCTTGACATACTTACCCTTCGCTGCGGATGGCTTCGCCTTAATGACCGCCTGAATGAGGCTATTCGCGTTTTCGAGCAGTTTATCGCTCGCGAAGCTCACTTTGCCCAGAGGCGCATGGATAACGCCGGTCTTATCCACTCGAAATTCGACCTTGCCGGCCTTGATCTCCTGAATCGCGTTCCGCACATCGGTCGTAACCGTGCCGGTTTTCGGATTCGGCATCAATCCGCGCGGACCCAATACCTTACCCAAACGGCCCACCGATCGCATCATGTCCGGTGTGGCGATCACGGCATCGTAATCGATCCAATTCTCGTTCTGGATTTTGGTAACGATCTCGTCGCCACCCACAAAATCCGCCCCGGATTCCTGCGCTTCCCGAACTTTATCCCCCGAAGCGATCACCAACACTCGCTTCGATTTTCCGAGGCCGTTCGGCAATACCACCGTTCCGCGCACCATCTGATCGGCGTGCTTCGGATCGACCCCAAGCCGCAGGTGCACTTCCACCGTTTCATCGAACTTTGTGAACTTGATCTTCTGAACTAAAGTGACGGCTTCGGCGAGCTGATAAGGTTTGGTCTCTACCTGCTTCGCCGCGGCTTCGTACTTCTTACCGGGCTTGTGGCTCATAATGTGACTGGTCCGAACGGTTCAGGCTGAACTACCGCAGCCCTCGCCTCCCAAGTTGACTTGGAATCCCTTCCAGAATACCACGGTTTGTTAACCGGGCAGAGTAACCGTCTCCATCCAAAAGCTCTTGATGTCCCGAGCCGCGCTCATCAACCCGTCGAGGGTCGACGGCTTTCTCAGATACGCGTTCGCATGAGACTCATAGGCCCGCCGTATGTCGGATTCGGCGCGGGACGACGTCAAAACAATCACCGGAATCCTGCGTGTTTGCGGATGGTTCTTTATCCGAGCCAGTACATCATGCCCGCTGATTTTGGGCAAATTCAAATCCAACAAAATCAAATCCGGATTCGAGTATCCCTTCGGGTGAACCGCCTCAAACACCTTCTCTAATGCCTCGGCGCCGTCTTTCGCTACCTGTATGTGAATATTCGCATTCAGCTCTTGGAACGCCTCCTCGAGCAGACGAACGTCACCGGCATTGTCTTCAATGATCAGAAGTTCCAAAGCCCTGTTCGATTGGACCCCCGACATACCTCTACCGGGCTGTGTTCCTCACCAAACGTAGAGACTGGTCTTCTCCTGGTAAAGTTGCAGACTCGTTTCCACTCTGGGAAATCTGCGTGTGTTCACTAGTACTAAACTGCCCGGCGCGTACCCCCTTGGAGCAGATTTCTTAAAGCTGTCCGCCACTGAAGTCGATAGAAAGTCAGAGTTGTATCGCTGATGGCCACGCTGAATTACGGGAATTTAGGAGCGAACACGCCGCCACTCGAGCAGTGGGGTTTGATCGGGTCGGAGCTGGGCCTGCAGCAAGCCGCGGTTCGGGGCAAGATCCTCATCGTCGACGCTTCGGATGCGAACCGCCGCTCCGTCCGATCGGCGCTCGGCGAATCGGACCACGAATGGATCGAAACCCGGGCCACCTCAGAAGCGATCGCGGCCATCTCCCTGCATCGGGTCGATCTTGTGTTAATTGACTTACTCGTGCCGGAACTCGGGGCCGTAGAGTTCTGCAGAATGCTCAAGAAAGCCACCGCCACGCAGTTTCTGCCCGTGTTTGTGATGGCCCCTTCCGACGACCCGGACGCCGAAGTTCTGGCCATCGAGGCCGGGGCCGACGAGTTTCTCATCACGCCCTTACGTCCCGCAGCCTTTCGCGCGCGCGTACAAGCCAGCCTCAAGCGAAAGGCCATGATCGATTCCCTAGATGACTCCGAAACGGTCCTGTTCTCTCTCGCCCAATCTGTAGAAGAGCGCGACCCCGGCCTAGGTCAGCACTGCCAACGCTTGGCGTTGATGGGTGCAACCATGGGCGTTACCTTGGGTCTGCCGGCGCCCGACATCTTGGCTTTGCAGCGCGGTGGATATCTGCACGATGTCGGCAAAGTGGCTATCCCCGATCATGTCCTCTTCAAACCCGGCCCTTTAACCCCGGAAGAATGGGAGGTCATGAAAACCCATGCCGAGCGCGGCGAGCGGATCTGCAGCAGCATGCGATCTCTCACGCCGGTTCTCCCTATCATTCGCCATCATCATGAGCGATGGAACGGAACTGGCTATCCCGACGGGCTCAAAGGCGAGGAGATTCCGCTGCTCGCACGGATCCTCCAGTTAGCTGATATATACGACGCCTTGACGACGGCACGCCCTTACAAGCGCGCTCTCAGCCCTGAGGAAGCGCTCGAAATCCTGGAGCAGGAAGTGCAAAAAGGCTGGCGCGATCCCAAACTAGTAGCTACGTTGTCCGATATTCTGCCGATGTTCCACACGCCCACGCCGCCCGATTTCGCTCCTTTGTCCCTGCACGCCCTCGCCGCTTCCATTGAACGCTTCCGGAAAGAGGCCGGTCACAACAAACCCAATTTGCTCTTGCCTGATCCCACGAACGCTCACAACTGATCTCCGGATTATAATCGCGGGCGATGCCGTCCCCCGCAGGCCAGAACTTCGCCCTGCGCGTTCTGAATCAAGACATCGTCGCCTGTTTCCGCTGCCCGCGCCTAGTCCATCATCGCGAGGAAATAGGTCGCATTCAGCGCCGTGCCTATCGAGGCCAGGATTATTGGAGCAAGCCCGTGCCTGGTTTCGGCGATCCCGCCGCACGCCTTCTCATCGTCGGCCTCGCGCCAGGAGCACACGGCGCCAACCGCACCGGCCGCATGTTCACCGGCGATCGCTCCGGCGACTTTCTCTATCGAGCGCTTTGGGAGACCGGATTCGCCAACCAGCCCACCAGTATTTCGCGTCAGGACGGCTTGCTTCTCACAGATGCCTACATCGCCGCCCCGGTTCGTTGTGTCCCGCCGGATAACAAACCCACTCGAGACGAAATCGCTGCGTGCCGCCCTTTTCTGATTCGCGAGATCGCCATTCTCGCCAATGTCCGCGTGGTCGTGCCGCTCGGCCGTATCGCCCTCGACGCTTATCTATCCGTGCTTCAGCATTCCGGCCTGATCCCCGCCCGCTCGCGCTTTCCTTTTGGACACGGCGTTTTGTTCGAGACGCACCGAGGCGGTCCGCTCGTCCTCCCCTCATACCACCCAAGCCAGCAGAATACGTCCACCAAACGCCTTACCTTCGGGATGCTTCGCGAAATATTCTCGAACGCCCGCCAGTTGCTGGATCACTCGAAGGGGAACATCGATATTGCTGAGGCAACGGACTAGCCCATTCTGAGCCATGAGCGGCAGCGATTGGTGTGCCCTTATCTGCCGTGCTCTCGCTTTCATCCGCAGTGCGCGGACCCTCCGTGGGCGATTTACTCCAAACAAATAGCGGCGGAACAACGCTAAACTGAGTCATATATTCAGGGAGCGCTCCAGCGCTCGCACCCTGAAAAACTACGGATGGTGTTCTCGAACCCGCTATTTGGTCTATTGTTCGCCCAGCCGGCTGTCGGCACGCGAATCGTGAATGGGCTGTTCGATGACGCCTTTTCAGGCATTTACCGCCTGTCCCCCTTCGATTGGGCGCTGCTGATTCCCTACTTCGGTATCCTCGCCATCCTCTCGGTTTACGGCCTCCACCGCTACGAAACCATGCGCCGCTATAGGCGCTATCGAAAAAATCTCCTCGCAACCGCCCCCAAGAAATTTGAACAACTGCCCAAAGTTACCATCCAGTTGCCGCTGTATAACGAGAGGTTCGTCGTCGCTCGGCTACTCGAGGAAGTAAGCCGAATCGAGTATCCGCGAGAGCTGCTCCAGATTCAGGTCCTGGACGATTCGACTGACGAAACTCACCCCTACACCGAGCGATTATGCAATCAGTACCGGGCTGCGGGACTCCCGATCGAGTACCGTCACCGAACCAATCGCCACGGGTATAAAGCAGGAGCGCTTCAGGAAGGTCTCGCGACCGCCACCGGCGAATTCATCGCCATCTTTGATGCGGATTTTGTTCCGCCCGTGGATTTCCTGCACCGAACCGTTCACTTCTTCGCCGATTCCGATGTGGGCGTGGTGCAAACCCGCTGGAGCTATCTGAACAAAGAGTTCAGCATTCTGACGCAAGTCGAAGCCATGTTGCTCGACGGCCATTTTGTGCTCGAGCACGGCGCGCGCTGCGGCTCCGGCCTGTTTTTCAACTTCAACGGAACCGCGGGAATTCTGCGTCGCCAAATGATCGACGATGCTGGCGGTTGGCAGCATGAGACGCTCACCGAAGACTCGGATCTGAGTTACCGCGCTCAGCTCAAAGGCTGGCGGTTCGTGTACGTTCCCGTCCTCGACTGCCCTTCCGAGCTGCCCATCGAGACCTATGGATTCCAGGTCCAACAGGCGCGCTGGGCCAAAGGACTGACCCAGGTAGCGAAAAAACTGTTGCCGCGCATCTTGCGCGCCGATCTCCCTTGGCGCGTCAAAGTTGAGGCCTTCCTGCACCTGACGCCCAACATCTCTTACCCGCTCATGATCATCATCTCGATGCTGATGCTGCCCGTCATGATCGTGCGCTTCTACATGGGCGTGTTCCAAATGGCTCTGATCGATTTCCCGTTAATTGTGGCCTCGTTCTGGTCGATATCGGCTTTCTATCTCTACGCGCAAAAGGAACTGTACCCGAAAACCTGGTGGAAGTCGATCGCTTTCTTGCCCATGCTCATGGCCGCAGGCGTGGCTCTGACCGTCAGCAATAGCAAAGGCGTGCTCGAGGCTCTGTTCGGAATAAAAACCAGCTTTGCCCGCACGCCCAAGTACGCTCTGGCCGGCCAAAAACCTCAACCCCGTTCTGCCGATTACCGTCGCCGCAGCGGCTGGCTGCCCTATGTCGAATTTGTGATCGGCAGTTATTTCGTCTATATGGTCGAGTTCGCCATCCAAACCCAGAACTTCCTCGCCATTCCGTTTCTGCTCTTATTCGTTTGCGGCTATTACTGGGCTGCGTTCAGCACCCTGTACGAGGAATACCGCGACAAACTGCAGTGGCAGCGAGCGCGGAAACTCGCGGAAGTCGAATAGTCCAGAAAATTCTTAGGTCCGGCTCAGGGTTTTCCTAGGAGAGTTTGCGGCGTCGCAAGCCGAAAAGTAGGATATGGACCGTTCCGGCGCCATCTCTCCAACGCTTTTCGCAACCTTCACCTTGGCTTGCGCCTTATCCTCTCTCCCCTCCAACGCTCAGCCCGTCTACTCTCTTCAAAACCTCGGCCCGCTCGGCGCCGGTCAGTCCATGGTCGGCGCTATCAATAATTCAGGCGCTGCGGTCGGATTCATCACCGATTCCCAAGGCAATCAGGTTCCCGTCACCCTCAACGGCCAAGTCAACTTCCTCGCCGGAACAGGCCAAGCCACTAGCTTGAACGATGCCGGCACGGTGATCGGCACAACCTACGTCAACGGTACTCCCTATGTCACCGAATGGCCGAACGGATCGAGCACCAACCTTGGCATCGCCGGTTTCGGAACCAGTATCAACAACGCGGGCGAGGTCGCCGGAGGATATCAGACCTCCACCGGCCAGCTTCACGCCTTTACTTGGAGTAACGGCGCCTTCGTTGACCTCGGAACCCTGAACGGCGGTACTTGGAGTTCCGCCTACGCCGTAAATTCCTCCGGCCAGATCGCTGGAACCAGTTCCATAGCGGGCGGCGCATTCCGGGCATTCTTCTCGAACGGCAGCGGCCTCGTCAGCCTCGGAACGCTCGGCGGATCAAACAGCCACGCCGTGGCCATGAACGACGCCGGTCAGGTAGTCGGAAACGCCCAAACCTCCCGTGGCCTCGCCAATGCTTTTCTCTGGAATAACGGCGTCATGACCAATTTGGGAACGCTCGGCGGCACGCAAAGCTTCGCCTACGGCATAAACGATTCCGGCAACATCGTGGGCGACTCTTGGACAGCCGGTAATCAAACCACCGCCGGATTTCTCTATTGCAACGGCATTATGCTCGATCTGAATAGCCTGATCCCGGTGAATTCCGGCTGGACCATCAATGCCGCATACGCAATCAACGGCTCTGGCGACATTCTCGGAACAGGATTATTCAATGGCGAGTCCTATGCCGTCGAACTGCGCCCCACCAAAGACATCACCTCCGACCCACTCACCACCCCCGAACCAGGCGCTCTCTTCTTAGCAGCCTTGGGCTTGCTCGTCATCGCAACAATCTATTGCGCAAGCCGGCATACGCACCACGTTTC
>JAFASD010000518.1 GCA_019244945.1 Acidobacteriaceae bacterium
GGCCCCGCATATCCACATAAAACAGATATTCCCATGGTTTCCCCCGCAAGGGACGCGATTCAATCTTGGTTAAATTGACATCGCGCAATGCGAAGCACGCCATCGCTTTAAATAGCGCTCCGGGCACGTTTTCCGTCGAGAAAACGACCGACGTCTTCCACTCACCCCTAGCTCTCCTTCGCGGCGTTGCTTGTTTCGTAAGTAGAAAAAATCGCGTGAAATTCATCCGATCGTCTTCAACGTTGCGCTTCAGAATCACTCCGCCATATATCTCGGCGGCAGCTTCGGAAGCGAGCGCACCCGCATTGGGAAGCTTCTGCTCTGTCAACATCTTCACGCTTCCCGCTGTGTCGTAAAACGGAAAGGGCTGTATTTTCTTATACTTCCAAAAAAATCCCCGGCATTGGTTGATGGCCACCGGATGAGAATACACGTGGTGAATGCTGCGGAAACGAACCCCTGGCATCGCGATCAGATGGTGCGAAATGCGGACGCTGGTCTCGCCGGAGATAGCAAAATTGTACTCCAGCAGGTAGTCGTAATTCTCGTGTATACTGCCATGCAAGGTGTTTTCGATCGGTACGACCCCATAGTCGACTGAGCCGCTACCCAAAGCCTCAAAGACGTCCTTGAACGATGCATACCCTGTCGTACGCGTGTGAGCCCCCAATAATTTTAAAGCGGCAGAGTGACTAAATGCGCCCTTTTCGCCTTGAAATGCAGCCAAATACGAACGAGTATGTGCCATTTTCCCGAAATTAATCGTCCCACGGGAAGGTTATGGAATGCTCACCACAGTATCCAAATCTTCCGGCGGCCCGCGTCAAGGCCGACCTTGTTCTGGAAACGGAACAGACGGAGAGAGGCGTTATAATCCATCTGTGAGGCTGGAGTACCCTGTGGGCGCCACCCTTCAATCCGCTGTTCAGAACTCTACCCAAGACCCAGGTCAAAAGTTGCGGCGTCTCCGGGAACGCCTCCGCTTACGATACCGCGATGTAGCCGAGGCAAGTCAACGAATTGCCAGTCAGCGAGCGAACCACGAGTTCGCAGTCGGGCTGAGCCGACTCGCCGATATCGAGAATAAAGGCACGGTGCCTTCACTCTATCGCCTCTATTCCCTGTGTGCCATATACAGCCTGGACTTTAACACCGCGCTGAACTGGTACGGCATCAACCTGCAGGATCTGGTTGCCGATTCCGCCAAACTCGCCCTCGCTGAAACCCATCCCGTCGATTTTACGACGCCTGACGAGGCACAAGTCGATTTGCCGATGCGCCTCGAAAATGGCGGCGATCTGAAGCGCACCAGCTATTTGAGCCGGCATATACAACAGTGGGGAAAGATGCCCCTCCTCTTCCTCAATTCAGTGGACTTCAGAAAACAACGGTATGCGTTTCTGGGCACAAATGATTGGTCGATGCACCCGATCATCCCTCCAGGCTCATTCCTGCAAATCGATGAAAGCAAGCGCCGGGTAATCGACGAAGGTTGGGTTCACGAATACGAACGCCCGATTTATTTCTTGGAGCACAGAAACGGATATCGTTGCGGCTGGTGTACTCAGAGCGGAAACTTGTTGATTGTTCAGCCGCACTCCGCTTCCCACGAGGCTCCCGCCATCTTCAAATATCCCGGCGAGGTTGATGTGCTAGGCCAGGTCGTCGGAGTGGCTATGCGTTTGGATCTGGGGAAGCGACGCCATACACGTTTCTGAGCAACCCCAAAATAGCTTCGAAGTCGGAAACGTGCTTCTGCCGCTCGGGGCCTTGGATAGATGCCGGAACCAGATTCTTGTAAGGTGTAAGTCGGAGCCAGGCGTCAATCAGTTCGGCCCTGTCCACCTGATCTATTCCCGCAATGTAGATCTCTATGTCTGACTTTTTCCGTTCGAGTGGATAGGTGACCCACTCTTTGAAAATGGTTTCGTGGATTCGCTTCAAAGCGCGGTTCGCATCTCGGCTGGACGCACTGCTGAATCCATAGTGCTCATATTTGCCCGTGTCCGCGTTTCTCAGTCCCGCGAGATATACTAGGCGTCCATAGGACGTTTGGATTTGGGAGAGTTCTCTTTCCCAAGCATCCTTCGAGCCTTCTTTTTGTACCGTAAGTGCCCTTGGGCTCGCCATTAACCGTATATCAATCATACACGCGATGGTGTAATGAGCAAGTTCTAGAAGTACCGCTGGTTTCCGCTACGTTCCGATGTCGGAAAAACATTTTACGTAATCCCTATTACCACCGAGGTAAACGGTATCGTACAGTCTAGAAATATTCTCAGTCAGAACTCTAAAATAGTTCTTATCATCTTGGGAATAAGGAGTCACCCATGAAACAACTGCTCACCTCGTCTCTTCTCTTTATCGGATTCGCCGGACTCATGATCGCAAAAACTTCCGATCCAGCATGGCCGCACCCCGGCAGTCCGAATCCGCCGGTCACGCTGAAAGCCGACCCTGCATGGCCGCACCCGGGCAGTCCGGACCCGCCCCTCGCCCTCAAATCCGACCCTGCATGGCCGCACCCGGGCAGTCCCAACCCGCCCGTGGCCCTGAAAGCTGATCCAGCATGGCCGCACCCTGGCAGTCCGAACCCGCCGCTTAGCTGAAAATCGATTCAGCATCGCCATGTGCGAGCCGCCCGACCCGCCGACTTGATTTGCTCGACTGCACATTTGAATAGTAGCTTCAGCGGGCACTTGCTCGCCCTTAAATTTTCAACTACTATCCAATAAGCCGAAGAGCCAAATGCACTGGAGTCGAATTGCGCAGTATATCAGCAACTGCTTCGCCCTGGCCCTGATCATAAGGCTGCTAATTCTTAGACTTCATACCGTTTACCGCGTTTTTTGCCTCTTCCTCCTTTGGGAATTACTGGCATCGGGCATATTGATGTTGGGTGGCCTTGATTACCGGCTCAGCTGGATGGGTACGCGAATCGTATCCTGGGTGCTTTCCTTATATATGGTGTACGCCCTACTGGAGGCGGTACTTGCAACCTTTCCAGGCATCTTGCGATTTTCACGCAGGGCCCTCAATGTTACCTTTACTTTAGCCGTACTGCTGGCCCTACTCACAGCCTTCCCTGAGTACTCCGCTTCGGCACTCACTGGATCCTCGAACCCAATCGACCGCGCCTTGGGCGTTGCGTTTGTGTTGGAACGAGCCATTTCCCTGGCCGCCCTTCTGGCTTTACTTTCCATTTTGGGGTTCATTCTTTGGTTTCCTATCCGAATGCCTCGAAATTTGGCGATTTTTAGCGTTGGGTATGTCATCTATTTCGCAGCAAAGACAGCCTTGTTGCTGGCCCGAAGCTATTTGGCGCCGGAAAGAAGCGATCTATTCAGCGTCGTGTTAAATGTGATCCTGACCGGTTGTTTCATCTACTGGATTATGCTTATTTCTCGTCAAGGAGAGATAGCCCGTGTCCAGATTGGGCATAGCTGGCATCTTGTTGAACAAAAAAGATTAATAGGCCAGCTCGAAGCTATAAATACGGCTTTATTACGCGCCTCACGGAGGTGAGTACGTCTTGAGCTTCTTCGGCCCCTTCTTCTTACAAGCTAGCCCTTGAAAGAAAAAAGAGTCTCTTGTCGGAAAAAAGCTTGAAAACTGAATGATATTTCGCTACAGTTAAACTCACGGAAGGTACTCTATCTCAGTTCTAGTACTAACACCCGTTATCGCCGTTGCGCTCGTTCTGGGGCTGCTCGCGCCAGCTTTGTTCAAACTCTATCGGAAGTGTGGAGTGGACGAAATTACGCCGGAATGGCTGGAAACGTTTTCGGTTGCTTCCTACTACCCGATGGCGGGTCTTCTTGCCAAAGAAGACTTTGCATTTCTTTGCCGTCAACCTGGGTTCGATTTGTCCCTTCACAGGAAACTACGGCGGGAGCGTCTTCGGATTTTTCAGCAGTATTTAAGCCGCCTGATTATCGATTTCAATCGTCTGCATACTGCCACGTGCATAATATTGGCCAATTGCGGCGACGATAAATCGGATCTCTTCACTCGGTTGATCTTTCTAAAACTGCGCTTTACCGCGGCGGTCATTCAGGCTCAAGCCAGTTACTTTCTTTGTTGTGCTGGTTTCGACTCGTTGGCAGTACGCGGCTTGATCTTGCGGCTGGAAGAAATGAGCGGACAGTTGAGCGCTGTGTCCGCAGCTCAGCTGGCCTGAACGAACTCAGCGCTTTCCACAAACGCCTTCAGCTCTGATTTCGCTTTCTCGAAACCGTCGAACCGCTTTTCGGCTTCTTTGAAACTGCTGGTGTGAACGCATCTTCGTGCGCCTCTGTGTTCCGTTGGGTACCTCAGGTGCAACATCTCGTGGTACATGACGAATCTGAGTATGAGTTCCGAGGCCTTCTCCGAATCGAGGAGATTTGTGATTATGATCGCGTTGTGAGACGGATCCCAATGACCGAGCGTTGTGCGCGACGGTTTGAGGCTCCAGCCGAGTTGTGGTTGCGCCATTAAGCCGTGGAAATATTGCAGGTTCAGCTCATCGAAAATCGCGCAGAGATCGTAAATCCTTCCGTGCGGGGACTGGAATGCCTTTCGCCCGCGCTCTTGCTTTACCAGATGAAGCGTGCGCCGCACGTCCGCCCGGTTGAGATATCGCCGATAACGGGCCGCAATTCTCCGGTCCGGCACTTTGCCGAAAAGCTTTGAGATCAGGATGAAGGCCAAAGCCTCTTGTATTGGGGCTGGCGCGCCTTCCAGTAAATCGCTGATATCGATCCTTAGCTGACCTTCTTCAAGCCTGATTCGGCTGTTAGCGTTCGCGTATCGGCGAAACACGACGGTAATCCGCGGCAGTGGGGTACGCGGCTTCAGCATCCTAAAAACGCGGGCGTAGATTTGCTCCACTGTCTCAAACAGCAGAGCACTCTCGACTTGCATTTTTCCCAACTGTAACATGGAGATGCAGCGGTCCAGCACATCCTTAGAAGCCGCCAGAGAGGTGACTCTTGCCCACAGCGAAAATTAGTGCCTTAGGCTGCTACGTGCCGCCCGGTGTTCTGACGAATCACGATCTGTCGCGAATGGTTGAGACGAACGATGAGTGGATTGTTGAACGGACGGGGATTCGAGAGCGGCATATTGCGGATGAAAAAGTCGCCACCTCTGACATGGCGGTCATGGCTGCTAAACAGCTTCTTTCCGCCAGAGGCATCGAAGCCGCCGAACTCGATGCCATCATCGTCTGCACGGTTACGCCCGACATGTTGTTCCCGTCGACCGCCTGCCTCGTGCAAGATCAACTCGGCGCATCGCGAGCATGGGGATTCGACTTGGTTGCCGCGTGCTCCGGATTTTTGTATGGGTTGACCGTGGCAGCCCACTTGGTTTCGGCCGGCACCCATCGGAACGTACTGGTCATCGGCGCAGACACTATGTCGCGGATCCTCGATTACACAGACCGTTCGACCTGCATCCTATTCGGCGATGGGGCCGGGGCTTTTCTCATCGAGCCCTCCGAGGATTCAAGCGCGGGATTCCTCGGCCATTTAAATGAGATCGATGGATCAGGAGCGCCCTTTCTGCAGATGCCCGCAGGCGGTAGCCGCATGCCAGCCTCTGAGGACACCGTTGCTCAGCGCTTGCACTATGTCAAGCAGGAAGGCCAGCAGGTCTTCAAGTTCGCCGTGCGCAAGATGTACGAACTTTGTGATTCCCTGCTTCAGCAGAAGGGATTCTCAGCGAGCGACGTGAAGCTTCTGATTCCCCATCAGGCAAACCGCCGAATCATTATGGCGACCGCCGAAAGGTTGGGCTTACCTGAGGAGAAAGTAGTCATAAATCTCGATAAATACGGCAACACCACCGCAGCCACTATTCCTTTGGCTACTCGTGATGCCCTGGAAGACGGTCGCTTGAAGAAGGGTGACTTAGTCCTGTTTGCAGCGGTAGGCGCCGGCTACACCGCCGGAGTTAGTCTGTGGCGATGGGCTTACTAGCTGGAGTCTTCACTTCTACCTCCAGTTTGGCTCTTGACTTCTGGCGCTCGTATTCCCGTAAGACCTGTAGCACGTATCGCCGCGTCTCTGGATAAGGCGGTACTCCGCGGAATTTACTAACGGCGCCCGGACCGGCATTGTAGGCGGCCAGCGCAAGCGCGGAATCGCCACGATAGCGTATCAGGAGGTCGCGAAGATACTTTGCCCCGCCTTTCGCGTTTTCCGGTGCGCGGGTCGCGTCGACACCTAGCTCGGTGGCCGTGGCCGGCATGAGTTGCATCAGACCCAAAGCACCCTTGCGCGATACCGCATTCTGACGGAAACCCGATTCGACTTTCGCCACGCTGCGGACGAATTCCGGCGGAAGCTGCTCCGTATTGGCAGCATTTGTGACTAACTCTTCCGGTCTCTGTTCCAGGGCTGGGGAGCTTACAACTGGCTTGTTTGGCGGATCGGGTAGCAGCTCAATTCGGCTCACCTCAGTGACGGGAAACTCCAAGGTGCCGGTGCCGATACGCAGAACGAGCCGTTGATCTTGCACCGCATGGGAGTCTGCCTTCAGGCAAAAGCCGCTGTTGAAGTACACAGCCTCGCTCGCGAAAGCTGGGTGGAAAATGACGAGCGACAGTACGAGAACGGCACATCGAGAGGACATCATCGCTCGGCTTTTAATTTGTATTGTCACACAAAGTGGCTCAGTTAGGATTAGCAAGCATGGGGAAAGTCTCAAATCTGACCTGCAGCCGCTGCGACAAAGCTTTTGAACCCAGTCAACTTCTGAATGTTTGCGAATGCGGCGGCCCTTTGTTGGTAAATTACGATCTCGCCACGGTTCGGGCAAGCTGGCGCAAAGAAGACCTCGAAAAAGCCGTAAGCAGCATGTGGCGTTATTCGCCGTTGCTGCCGTTGGAGGCCCATGAAGCTGTGACTCTGGAAGAGGGTTGGACGCCTTTGATTCGGGCGCGCGCCTTAGGGTCCGAAATCGGCGCGCAAAACCTCTGGATCAAAGATGAGGGACGGAATCCCACAGGATCCTTTAAAGCGCGTGGCCTTTCTTGCGCGGTCGGCATGGCAAGACGGCTTGGCGCGCGCAAGCTGGCGATTCCCTCGGCCGGCAACGCCGCAAGCGCTTTGGCGGCGTATGCTGCGGCTGCTGGTCTCGAATCCAATATCTTTATGCCTCGCGATGTCCCTCAATCCAACTTCATCGAATGCGAGGCATTCGGCGCCAAAGTGACTCTGGTAGACGGCCTGATTAGCGATTGCGGCAGGATGGTCGCGGAACGCAAAGATCGCGAAGGTTGGTTCGAGGTAAGCACATTGAAGGAGCCTTACCGCATTGAGGGGAAGAAGACGATGGGGTACGAGGTCGCGGAACAGTTCCACTGGGAATTGCCGGACGCCATTTTCTATCCTTGCGGCGGTGGTGTTGGCTTGATCGGCATGTGGAAGGCTTTCGCGGAATTGGAGGCGCTCGGCTGGATCGGTGCAAAGCGGCCCAAAATGATTTCGGTGCAGGCTGAGGGCTGCCAACCGATCACGCGAGCGTTCGAGCAAAACGCCGAATCAAGCGATTTCTGGCAAAATGCGCATACCGTGGCCAGTGGTCTGCGAGTCCCCAAAGCCTTGGGAGACTTTCTCATCCTAAAAGCGATTCGGGAGAGTAAGGGGACCGCCATTTCGATTTCAGATGAAGAAATGATTGACGGAGGGCTTCAGCTCGCATCCCGTGAAGGCATTTTCCCTGCGCCGGAAGGCGGCGCTTGCGTTGCTGCAGCGCGACATCTTCTTGCGACCGGCTTTCTGAAACCTGAGGAGACGATCGTGATCTTCAATACCGGTTCAGGCCTGAAGTATCTGGAAGCGTACTCGACTCGCTTTCCGCGCCATGCCTCGAGCGAACACGACAAACTCGGGGGATTAATCACGCCCCGCTGATAATTCCCGTCTGTGGGACGATAAAAGAAGATCAGTTTGGAGTCTCGGTTTTTCCCTTGGAGTGACTTCCCGGTCGATTGCCAATCAGGTACCCTGTATTTCCGAACAACCAGTTAGGAGAGAGATAGTGACAAAGCTTTTCGTAGGGAACTTGCCCTACAAGGCTACTGAAGCCGATTTGCAGGCGTTTTTTGAAGAAGCGGGCGTGCATGTGGATAGCGTGAACATCCTGCGCGATCGTTTCAGCGGCGAGGCCAGAGGATTTGGATTCGTTGAGATCAATGATGACGCGGCAGCCGTTCAGGCTGTGCAGGCGTGCAATGGACGGGCGTTGATGGGACGCGCTCTAGTAGTCAATGAAGCGCGACCCCCGGAGCGACGCGAACGCTCCCAAGGTGGCGGCGGGGGCGGACGGCAACGGGATTTTGGGGGAAGCAAGAACCGCTGGTGAGCTGCCCTTTATAACAGTTGCGGCGGCTTGGGTCCGCGGCCATGATCGCCGTCCATTTTGAATCGGGACAAATCTTCGTCCGCGAACGCGAGTTGCCTTCGCGGCCACCTGGGTTCGCGCTCATTCGAATGCTTGCGGCAGGCATCTGCAACACCGATCTGGAACTCCTGCGAGGCTACTACGCGTTCAGCGGCACGCCGGGCCACGAATTCGTCGGAGAGGTAGTTGAGGCTGATACGCCCACGGTTGTCGGCCAGCGTGTCGCGGGCGAGATCAATCTGGCTTGTGGCAATTGTGACTTCTGCGCCGCCGGACTTGGCCGCCACTGCCCAAACCGAGCAGTACTCGGAATTGTGAAGCACCCCGGCGCATTCGCCGAATACCTGGTTTTGCCGGAAGCCAATTTACACATCATTCCAGACGAAATTCCTACGGAACAGGCCGTGTTCATCGAGCCGCTCGCCGCCGCGTGCGAAATTCTCGACCAGATCCGCATTTCCACCGGCGAGCCGGTAGCGGTGCTTGGAGATGGAAAACTCGGATTACTGATCGCGCAGGCTCTGCACGCTCATGGTGCCGAGGTGACGCTCTACGGGCGGCACGAAGAGAAGCTGCGTATCGCGCAAAAAGTTGGGATTGAGTCGACTGCATCACGAGATAAGCCCAAGGCCAGATTTCAGGTCGTGGTTGAGTGCACGGGTTCGGCCGAAGGACTCGAAAACGCAATCGCGATGGTTCGACCCAGAGGTTTTGTCGTGATGAAATCGACCGTTCACAATCGCGCGCCGATCGACACAGCGCCGATTATCGTGAATGAAATCACCCTGGTCGGCTCCCGTTGCGGGCGATTCGAACCGGCTATTGAACTACTGAGATCCGGGCGCGTTGACGTTGGCTCGATGATTTCGAGTGAGTACCCACTCGAACAGGCAGCCCCAGCGTTCGCGGAAGCGGCTCGCGCGGGAGTTTTGAAAGTGCTCTTGCGAAACTGTCAAGACGTTCGCGCGTCCTGAACGCGTCCCTTCCATTCACCGCCCTTCCCACGCCAGTATTGCAGCGCTGAGCGGATCGTAGCTCCCGCATAGAATGCGGCCACAGCAGGTAGACACAGGCTCCACAGAGGCGAACGCTCATAAAACCGAAGCATCGGGAGATAGCTGATGCTCATCAGAAGCCAAGCCGCGCTGCCCAGAAGCGCGGGAATCAGATGTCCGGAGAAAAGCAGAATTGGCGGAAACAGAAATGTGAAAAAAAGCCCGAGAAGCGTGCCAACCAGGAGCAAGAACGAATGGTGGAGCTGGTTGAAGGCGGTACGGGAGATCATCCGTCCGATTTCGCTAAAACTTCCATAGGCACGCATACTTCGGGTCGAAGTAGTCAAGCCCATCCAGATGCGACCACCGCTGCGCTTTACCGCTCGTGCAAGCGCACAATCGTCAATGACCTCCGATCGGATGGCCGAGACACCGCCAATTCGCTGCAATGCTGCTGGGCGAATTAGAATGCACCCTCCAGCCGCACCCGCCGTTTGGAAGCGCTCCGATGCAATCCATTCCGGCGGATAGAGCATCAGGAAGAAGAACACGAAAGCGGGAATGAAAGCCTTCTCCTCAAGACTCACGCAAGGCAACTTCACCATGTAGGAAACGAGATCGCAGTTTGACGCTTCCGCGACACTTACGAGCTCGGCGACGCTGTTTGGGCCGTGCTGAATGTCTGCATCGCTAAACAGCAGGTAATCAGGCGCGAGCGCTGAAGCGTAGCTAACGCCTTGTGAAAGGGCCCATAATTTTCCAGTCCAACCGGACGGTAGCGGCTGACCCTGAAGGACAGTCACGCCCGGTCCTAGGGTCCTTGCAATCGGGGCGGTGTTATCCGCGCTCGCATCATCGACCACGACGGCACTCACGGATTGTTCGAGGAGCGACTTGAGACAGCGGCCGATGACAGCCGCTTCATTCCTGGCCGGAATCACCGCCACGACACGTTTCTCTAGAGCGCGGGGCTCCACAGGTAGAAGATGTCTCGAAATTCGCCAGAATCCACCGCGTCCGGTTAGGAGATAGATCCAGATCAGCAACGGAATCGCAGCTATGATCGTCAGCAGCACCGGTTCATATGAGGCAGGTTGCTGTGTTTCACGTTCTCAACAATCAAGAGGAGGCACTAATTTCCGGAATATATATCCAAGTGTTTTATAGACGAGTTTTGCTGCGAGAAAACTCGAAGCATTGCTGCCGGGCGAGCCACACAATTCCACGAGATCCATTCCAACAACATTTCGCTTGAGAGCTAATATCCGTATCAGGCCGAGCACCTCGTTCCACGTCAAGCCACCCGGCTCGGGAGTTCCAGTAGACGGAACTAGACTTGAATCCAATCCGTCAATATCGATTGTTAAATAAACATCCTGCCTTAACGAATCGACGGCCTTGTCCATCCAATCAAGTCGTCCCGTAAGGTCTTTGGCATAAAACACCCGCGTGGGTAAACGTGAGATGACGCGCGCTTCCTCCGCAGAGAGGGAACGAATTCCAACCTGGACAGCCGGGCAGACCTCAAGAATTCGACGCATAGTTGACGCGTGACTATACGGAGTTCCGTCGTAACTGTCTCGCAAATCCGCGTGCGCATCTATCTGCAGAACTGATAGATGCGGAAACTCCTCGCGGAATGCTCGAACAACGGGAGCTGAAATGGAATGCTCACCGCCCAGCATGCAAACAAACTTGCCGGTCATTACCAGTTTCTGCGCCTCTCTATGTAATGCTCGAAGCATTTCTTCCGGTTCGCGATCAGCATTCATTGCGGGCAGTGTGTGAATCCCGATCTTCGCAGTCTCCCCTCCAATCTCCTCGTCATAGAGTTCCATGTTGCGCGAGGCTTCGATTATTGCCGCAGGGCCTTCTCTTGTTCCATGTCCATACGTGACTGTCCGTTCGAACGGAACAGGCCAGATCAAGACATGTGAGTTCCCAAAGTCTGAGAGAGGAGGCTCCAGACCGCCAAAAACGAAAGGCAAAGCTTCTGATTCCGTCACAAAATATGCGAATTAACCATTGGTCCCGGCGTTAGCAGCGTCTCCGGCTTACATGTAAATTCCGCCGTTGACTTCAAGCACGTGTCCGGTGATGAAACTCGCCTCGTCACTAGCCAGGAAGCGGACTGCGGCGGCGACGTCTTCCGGAGTGCCCATACGTTTCAAAGGGGTCTGATCGATCATCTTTTGCCTCAGATCAGCGCTCATGTCACGGGTCATGTCGGTTTCGATGAATCCCGGTGAGACGGCATTCACGGTAATGTTACGGCTACCGATTTCCCGCGCCAGCGATTTGGTCAGCCCGATCAGCCCGGCTTTCGAGGCGGCGTAGTTGGCCTGCCCCGCATTCCCCATTTCGCCGACCACGGAAGATATGTTAACGATGCGTCCCCATCGTTCGCGCATCATGCCAGGCAATACCTGTTGGATGGCGAAGAAAGACCCGCTCAGATTCGTCTCGAGCACGCTTCGCCAATCTTCCGGTTTCATCCGCACGGCCAATCCATCTTTGGTGATGCCGGCGTTATTCACCAGGATGTCAATCCGCCCGAATTCTTTGGCAGCGGTAGACACGTTTGAGGCGATGGATCCGTGGCTGGCGAGATCGATGGCTGTGACGAACGCCTCCCCACCCGCATCCCGGATAAGACTGGCGGTTTCTTCGAGTCTCTCAACGGATCTGGCTGCTAATATGACCCGGTGACCGGCTGACGCTAACGTCTGCGCGCATGCCTTTCCGATGCCGCGACTCGCGCCCGTGACCAGGGCGGTTCGTTTGCTCATGAGTCACTCTCATGATAATGGGTGTACGGTAATCCATGGCCTTTGACGATTTACGCGATTTTATCGATGCGTTAGAGCAGCATGACGAGCTGAAGCGGATCAAATTCCAGGTCGATCCGTATCTCGAAATAACCGAGTTCGCGGACCGTTCGGTAAAGACAGGCGGTCCGGCGCTGCTCTTCGAGAAGCCCAAAGGCTCGCAGTTTCCTGTTCTGATAAATGCGTTCGCCAGCGCGAAGCGAATGGAAATAGCGCTGGGCGTGAGCGATGTCGAGGAGATCGCACAGCGCATCGTCGGTTTTCTCGAAATGCAAAAACCGGAAGGGCTGTTGGACAAGCTGAAGATGCTGCCCAAACTCGGAGAGATTAGCGCGGCTTTTCCGAAGACCGTTTCGAGCGGTCCTTGCAAGCAGGTCATCCGGCGTTCCGGTTTTTCGCTCGCGGAGTTTCCGATTTTGCATTGCTGGCCCGGCGACGCGGGCCGCTTTATTACTCTGCCGATGGTCTTTTCAAGAGATCCGGAAACCGGCAAGCGCAACTGCGGCATGTATCGCCTGCAAGTCTTTGATGGCCAGACCACCGGAATGCACTGGCAGAAGCACAAGCAAGGCGCGGAACATTACCGGCGCGTGGTAGCGGAGGGCAAGCAACTGCGAATGCCTGTCTCCGTCGCGATTGGCTCTGATCCGGCAACAACCTATTCGGCCATTTTGCCGCTTCCTCCCGCAGTAGACGAAATGATGTTCGCCGGATTTCTACGCGGCAAAGCGGTCGAGATGGTGAAGTGCGAAACCAATGATCTCGAAGTTCCGGCGAATTCTGAGATTGTGCTGGAAGGCTATGTCACGCCAGGCGAGTTGCGGCGAGAAGGCCCGTTCGGGGATCATACCGGATTTTATTCGCTCGATGATGATTACCCGGTTTTCCATATCGAATGCATAACCCATCGCAAAAGCCCTATCTATGCGACGACCATAGTCGGCCCGCCTCCAATGGAGGACTTTTATATGGGGAAAACCATCGAACGGATTTTTCTTCCATTGATGCGCATGCAACTCCCTGAGGTTCGTGACATCTCGATGCCCGCCGAGGGCATATTTCACAACCTGATCCTGATTTCGATTCGCAAATCCTACCCCGGGCAAGCCCGAAAGGTAATGCATGCGATCTGGGGGTTAGGCCAAGCCATGTTCAGCAAGTGCATTGTTGTGGTGGACGAGGACGTCGATGTGCAGAACGTTCGCGAAGTAACGTGGAAAGCCTTAAATAACATCGACCCGCAGCGCGATATCGAATTTTCGATGGGGCCGATCGATTCGCTCGACCATGCCAGTCGAATGCCGAACTACGGATCCAAGATGGGAATCGATGCGACCACCAAATGGCCCTCTGAAGGCTTTACGCGGCGCTGGCCAAACGTGATCACGATGTCGCCTGAAGTAGTTCGGCGGGTGGATGAATTGTGGAAGCGCGCGGGTTTGCAGTGAGGCGTCGACCCGACGGTTAGGCGTGTCTCAGCTGCCGCTCGACGATGCGGGCAGCGCGCTGGCTGATCAGGTCGGCCACCTTGCTGAGTAACTCGGGCAGGGCTTCCGGCTTGATGAGCACGGAGCGGCGGGCATCGGGACGCTCGTTTTGATAAGTAGTCAGAATCGCGGTGGCGGGCTTGTAATCCATGAGGCGCGCGTGCGCAAGAACTTTGAGACCCGCTTCGGGCGATTCCATCTGGAGATCGCTGAGTACGAGCTCGTACTGGCGCTCATCTAATTTGCCGACCGCTTCCGCCGCGGATGCGGCCGAATCCACGCAGTAGCCACCCGCTTCGAGAACAGTTTTAAGCGTCAGCCGGGAGGTTACGTCATCATCGACCAAGAGCACGCGAGCCAATTCCAGCTCTTTTCCAGCAGTCTTTTGTGAGCTCGATAACATCTCGCGGGTTTCAACCCGACTACAGTTTAAACGAAAATCGCTGAAATCTACATAGGATTCTTTACTGGTTCCAAGCTTTAGTTCGGAAAGACGCGCGCGAAGATCGCATCCACGTTTTTCAGCTGGCGTTCCAGCGAAAACGTGGAATCTAGCTGCTCAGGCGTAAGGTACTGCTGAATGCGGGGATCCGCCTGCACCGCTGCGTGAAAATCGTCCTCGTTTTCCCAAGCTTGCATGGCATGTGCCTGCACGAGACGGTAGGCGTCTTCACGGAGCATTCCGGCGGCCGCGAGATCGAGAAGCAATTGCCCCGAGAAGATAAGCCCTTTGGTTTCATCGATATTCCGCCACATTCGGGCGGTATTGACGCGTAATCCCGCGAACAGCCAGACGCTCTTTGCGAGCAGGTAATCGGTGAGAATCGTGGAATCTGGCAGGATGATGCGCTCGACCGAAGAATGGGAGATATCGCGCTCGTGCCACAGAGCAACATCCTCAAAGGCGGCCTGAGCGTTGGCGCGGAGGATGCGCGCAAGACCGCAGATCTGTTCGCAGGTGATGGGATTGCGCTTGTGCGGCATGGCTGACGATCCCTTCTGACCAGGAGCGAACGGCTCTTCCACTTCGCGAACTTCGGTCCGCTGCAAAAGCCGGATTTCGAGAGCGATTTTGTCGAGGGTGGAACCGATGCCGGCCAGAGTGGCCACGTAATTGGCATGGAGATCGCGAGACAGTATCTGCGAGGTGATGGGCGCGGCCCGCAAACTTAATCGTTGACAGATACGCTCCTCGATTTCCGGCCCGAGGTGCGCGAAGGTCCCGACTGCGCCTGAAATCTTACCTACTCGGATCTCTTCCGAGGCCGAAGCAAAGCGTTTGCGGTGACGTTCCAGCTCATCCCACCAGAGGGCCAGTTTTAAGCCGAAGGTGACCGGCTCGGCGTGAATGCCGTGCGTGCGTCCGATCTGGACTGTATGTTTATGCTCGAAGGCGAGCTTTTTGAGAACCGAGGCAAACTGGTCCAAACCGGCTGCGATCAGGGCAGAGGCATCGCGGATCTGCAAGGCTTGAGCGGTGTCGACGACGTCGTTCGAGGTGAGCCCGTAATGCAACCACCGCGATGCTTCTCCTGCACCCTTGGCTTGTAAAGTTTCGGCGACGGCGGTGGTGAACGCGATCACATCATGCCGCACCTCGCGCTCGATCTCCTGGACACGAGCCACAGTGAAGGTAGCGTGCCGGCGTAGCGCGTTAGCCGCTTCCACGGGAATTTCGCCATGTTCGGAAAGCGCTTCGGCGGCGGCGAGCTCCACCTCGAGCCAGCACTCATATTTGTGCTGATCACTCCAAATCGCGCCCATTTCAGGGCGTGTATAACGCGCGATCATCTACTGTTATTGTGCGCCGAAGGCCAATCCGGCCGCGCAACTTGCGGCCTACCGGCAAATCCCGTTTAGATCCAAATCTAATTGCGGGCGTTCCGGGATCGGCAGATTGCGTTTCCGCATCGCTTCTTCCAGCGTATCGGGGCCACTGGGCAGAGACAAATGTACGTCGTACCGGTAAAACGGATCTTTCTCCGCATCTTCAAGCCGTATGAAACGGAACCCGTTTTCGCGATACAAGTTCAGTAACTGCGGCAGCATACGCGCATCCAGCGCGCCGATATGCATCAGCAGCACATAGGGAATGTCGCGGCCGTATAACGCTTTCGACATCGCTCGCGTGTACGTGATAGTGGCACGCGCCGCTGCAAGATAGCTCGCCTTTAACTTATCGATTGCGGCCGTGTCGTTCTTCGCGCTGCAACGCGCGTAAGGCTCGTTATAGAGATAATCTCCGAAGCTCATTGTTACGCCGGCGATCTTGTAGTGATGCTCGGCCAGAAATTTGCGCGCTGCGTCGCGCTTCTGCTGCGTATCGCCCTCCGCCAGGTACGGGAAGCGTAGCCAGTGCCAGTCTTGAGTGCCCATTGAGGACTCGAGCAATGGTTCGTTCTTGAGCACATCGGACTCCCAGTCGGCTAGCGAGTGCTCATTGAGGTTCATGTGCGACCAGGTATGATTCCCGAGCGGCAGTCCGGCGCTGCGCCACTGCTTCAAAACGGGAGCGGAAAGCGGTTCTCTTTCAGCGGTCGCACCATTCACGAAACCAAACGCCGGTGGCAGGTTGGCTTCTTTCATGGCGGAGAGGATGTTCGTCGCAATCTCCTGGCGTGTCTGCCCCGGTGGCAAGCTGCTGTGTGCCGGAAGATCGTCCCACGTGAATGCGATCTGTTGCGCCGCAGAAGAGGAGACAGAAACTGCCGATACAGCCGACCACAGTAGAACGCGAATCACGAACTTCTTCATTGCGGCATCCATATCTTGAACTGACCGCCGGCATGCAGCAGGCTCATGAGATAGAGCATGCCGTCATAGTATCGGTTCTGTCCAGATGGAACGGGCGTGTTCCACAAAGCGTTGGTGAACAGTTTCATGCGAGCGCTGTCGGTGGCGGCCAGTCCCGCGACCGCATTGGTGCCGACCAAACCCGCAGGATGATCTTCGTGCGTGAGTCCCGGCGTTGCGCCTAGCGGTTTGCCATCCAGCGTGTATACGGGTCCGTAGCTATCAATGCCGGCCGATGCGAAGAATCGCTGGATGCGATCGCTCAGCGTGCGTTCTTCAGGGGCCTTGTGCCACCAGGACCAATCAAAGGACCAGTTGCTCGCCACTCGCCACGAATCGTATCCAAAATCGCCCGATTGCGGGAATCGCGTCATATGGGGCGTGCCGTCGAAATTAGCGTAGGCAGGCGCGAGGCCGGTGTTCGGATTTGTAGTCTTCACGAAGAACTCGCGGCTCGCGTGAGCGGCACGCGCCCAGAATTCCCGATCCTCGGGTGGACCCCAGCGCGCCCACAATTCATAAAAGCCCGGCAGATGATACGAGGGGTCCGTGAACGGATGCGGCATAATGCCGGGAACGAACAGAATCATGGCGTGCTCCTCGTCTATCTCGGGGCCAACGCTTCGCTGTCCAAATTTGGTCGCGCCGGAAATCACCTTGCGGTGGCGCATTGCGGTGAGCAGGCGCAGCGCTTCGGCGTGATAATCGTAAATCCCATGCCCGCCCGGCCAGCGATTTCCCGCAAACAGCAGCGCCATTGCGAAGTACTCTTCGCCATCCGGTGC
>JAFASD010000544.1 GCA_019244945.1 Acidobacteriaceae bacterium
TCTCGAAGCTGATTCTTTTCCGCTTCCGCTTGCTGTCGCAGGCGATCGGCTTCGGCTGCTGCCTGCTGCGCTTTCTGAGCCTCCTCTGTTGCTTGAGCGCGCGCAGCATCGGCTTCCTGCTTAGCGTGCTCGGCGGCAGCACGCTCCTGAGCCTCGAGTTTCGCCTGCTCTTCCGCTAATTGCTTCTGGCGGGCTTCCTCAGCGGCCTGCTGCTGAGCCTGAGCAGCTTGCTGTTGTGCAGCCGCCTGACGAGCGGCCGCGTCCTGCCGCTCCTGATCCAGAGCTAGTTGCTGTTGGCGTCTCAGCGAAATGATTCGTGCATCTTCCGCCTTTTGGGTCGCTTCTTTCGCGGTCATGATGGCGGGATTCCATTGCTTGCGAACCTCGTAATCCTGCGCTTGGTTTAAAAGAGTCGCCGCATTCTGGAAGGTATCCCCCGCGTATTGGTCTGCTCTTGCATATCGCGCGATCTGAACGGCATTCATCGCCTCATATAGCTCGAGAGGGCTCTTTTTATTCGAGTTCATCACCACCGGGTGTTGCTGGGACTCGGGCACCTGATACATGTATTGCCCGCGAGGGAGCAGCTCATATTTGGCATCTACGAATTCGTATTTACCGACGGTGTCCTGACGGATGATGTTCTCCATCACCACGACATCACTTGGTTGCCGAACCGCGAAATAAGGCTCGGCAGTTACGATCAACCCGAACGATTGCAGCTCGGTAGTTACATCGCCCTTGAAATTACCGTTCGAATCAACCACGACTTCGCCCAAATTGGCCGCATGCCCGTCGGGCGTAATCGCCCAGAGCACATACGTCAGGAATTCGGATCCAAAGCTAGACGGCGCGGCGAGATTCTTGACATCGAGCTTAATCTCCATGTGTCCCAACCGGCTATTCACGTCGGCGGTACCCTTGGCCTGGGGCGCAAGTGTCGTTCCTTGAAAATCAATTTTGGTCCAACCGCTGCGGTTTCGATAGCTAACCGCTTGAATCGATCTCGATACCACCTGAACTCGGAAGATCGGGGTAGGCCCGTTTTGCTGGGGCTGAACATTCGATTGAGTCGGATTCGTCTCCTGGCCCAACAAGGCCAGAGGTAAAGCTGCTAAAACAGCGCACACACATCTCATGCTGCTAGTTCTGCACGGCATCTACCAAATGTCGCGACGTGATTTCAATGGCTTACGAGCAGCGATCGGTGCCAACTCGGTACTTTTTGCAGCCCGGGACCCGAAATGAAACGCGACGCGTTGTATCGTTCTCCAATTCCTAATCCAAAACAGGCCGAACGCGCATGCCGTTCTTGATCTCGGCATCACTGGGTTCTATTACGCGATCCGCGACGTGGTCTCCCGGCTGTAGTCCCGAAACGATCTGTACGTTATTCACATCGCTAATTCCGGTTTTTACGGGCGTCCAGGCGAGAGATTTGCCTTGGAGTTTGTAAACCCCATTACTCCCGGCAAGTGTCCGCAGCGCTGCTTTGGGAACGCTGAGCGCATCCTTTACTGTCTGGGAAATGATGGTCGCATTCACAGTGACGCCGGGCAATAAATCGTGATTCGGATTACCCACAATTGTGCTCACTTCGCCTACAGTTCTGGTTCCGAGTGCGGTTACTTGCGTCGGCAGCTTGTCCACGCGTCCATACCAACTTTGGCCGGGAAGCGCGTCCCAGGTAATCTTGACCGGCATGTTTTCGGCTACGCGGCCTAAATCCGGCTCATCGACATACACGATCACCTTCACGCGATCCAGGTCACCGATGAGGGCCACCAGATCGCCTGGCTGCACGTATGCGCCGATTTTGAGATCGAATTGATAGACAGTACCCGATATGGGGGCGCGGACCTCGCCGAGGGACACCTTATGCTGCGCGAGAGCGACGGATGCCTCAGCATCATGCAGCTTGGCTTGGGCGACGGAGCGATCGCTCGAAGTTACGAGAGTCCTTCGCTGGTCTTCAAAAGCGGCAAGCTGGAGCTTGGAGCGGTCGAGCGCATCCTTTGCGTCCTGCACCTGGAGTTTTGTCGCGGCTTGCTGGGCGAAGAGCCGTTGCACGGATTGGTAGTTCCTTTGCGCGATGTCCACGGCCGCTTGGGCGCTCTTAATGGAATCATTCAAGCTGGCCAGCGTAGCGGCCTTGCCACCCTGACCCACGGTGGTGTTTTCTGCGCGAGCTTCCTGTTCTCGTGCCAAGGCGCCCGCCAGATCCGATTGGGCGGCTGTTGTGTCGAGCGTTACGATGTTCCGCCCGGCCTGAATGCTTTGCCCGCGCTGAACGGAAATCGTGCGAACAACTCCGGAGGTTTCCGCGCGCGCAGCAGCCCATTCCGCTGGCTCTACCTTGCCGTTTGTGGATACGGTGCTCTCGATGCTTCGGGCTTGCGCCGTTGCAAAGTGAATTTCAGGGGCGGCTTGGCGGTGATCCAATCCCCACCAGAGCAGAAGCAGGACGGGCAAGATCAATAGCAACCAATACTTTTTCATCTGACGGACTGGCCCAAACTCCCGTCAACATTGTCACAAACCTCTTACTTTACTTCGCATGTTTTTCGAGTTGGCATTCTGCGGGGCCTGCGGATATGAGGGGCGATCTTGGCATAATGGCGGCAGCGCATGGGCCTGAAAGAGTACGCTCGCAAACGGCACTTCGACAAGACTCCTGAGCCGGCGCCGGCGGAGATGCCACAAAAAGAAGGTGGCCGCGGCGGCTTCTTTTGTGTTCAACGGCACGACGCTACTCGCCTGCATTACGACTTTCGGCTGGAGGTAAATGGCGTTCTGGTGAGTTGGGCCGTTCCGAAAGGGCCGAGCCTGGATCCTACCCGAAAGGCTCTCG
>JAFASD010000028.1 GCA_019244945.1 Acidobacteriaceae bacterium
ATGCAGGATCTTGCAGATAAGTCTCAAGCGGGAACTTTGGCGGAGGATGAGGAACGCGAACTCGACAGCTATCTTCATATCGGGAATCTGTTAGCCGTCATGCAGTCCAAAGCGCGTTTGGCTTTACACGTCTCGGAACCTTCTGAATCTCGTACGTGAATGCGAGTTTAGTCCGGCAAGTCTGGCGGCGGGCAGGCGACCGCTGCGAGTACTGCCATGTTCCAGCGGCGTTCTACCCTCTCGTTTTTCACATCGATCACATCATTCCACGTCAACATGGTGGACTCACCGAGTCGGATAACCTTGCGCTTGCATGTTTGCATTGCAATCGTCACAAAGGGCCGAATCTGGCTGGCCTAGATCCCGTCAGCAAGAGAGTCGTTCAATTGTTCCACCCTCGGCAAGACCTATGGTCAGATCACTTCGAATGGCACGGGACAGAACTGACGGGAAGAACCGAAATCGGACGCTGCACGATTCGAGTACTTGCAATCAACGCGGCCGATTTCCGAGCTGTCCGCGAATGGCTTAGCAGGGAGGGTAGGCTTATGTTCCCATGACGCGGAAATGAGCCAGCATGTGAAATGAGACATGATTATGGAGACCGGAGGCAAACGCGATGAAGACTGGAATAGCAGTGGCTATGGCAGCAGGGTTGTGCTGCGCACAGAACCCGGAGGCTTTTCACCCCGCTCCGACAAACGTGTGGGGCGCGGCGTATCCTCGGGTGGACGACAGCGGCAGGGCACAGTTCCGGGTGAAGGCGCCTGATGCCAGCAAGGTGCAGGTGAATTTCTGGGGGGCAGCGAAGCTGGACATGCTCAAGCAGCCGGACGGATTCTGGACCGTGACCTCGGCTCCGCTGGTTCCGGGGTTCCATTATTACACTCTGCTGATCGACGGCGCGGAGGTCAGCGATCCGGGAAGCCATGCGTTTTTCGGAGGCGGTAAGGACGCGAGCGGGATCGAAATTCCGGAAGCGGGTGCGACCTATTACTTGCCGCAAGACGTGCCGCACGGCGAGGTTCGCGAGATCTGGTACAACTCGAAAATCACGGGAAGCTGGCGGCATGCCTTGGTCTACACTCCGCCGGATTATGACACTAAGAACAGCATGCGGTATCCGGTTCTGTATCTGCAGCACGGCGCGGGTGAGGACGAGACCGGCTGGGTGCGGCAGGGCCACGCGAATTTCATTTTGGATAATCTGATCGCGAGCGGAAACACAAGGCCGATGATCGTGGTGATGGCCTATGGCTACGCCAAACGCGCAGGCCAACCCGATATTGACCTTTTCGGTAAGCCGTTCGGCTCACCAGAAGCGATGAAGGCGATGCAGGATATGGCGTCGGCGTTTGAGGACGATCTCACGCAGGTGTTGATCCCGTATGTGGATGCAAAGCTCCGAACGCTAAGCGACCGTGACCACCGCGCGATGGCGGGCCTTTCCATGGGCGGCATGCAGACCTTTCAGGTGACCTTCGATCATCTGGACCTGTTCTCCTACATCGGAGGGTTCAGCGGAGCGGCGGGCGTGCTGGGCAATCAGAAACTGGACACGAAGACCGGATTCAATGGAGCTCTAGCGGATCCGGAAGCGTTTTCAAAGAGAGTGCATCTCCTGTGGATAGGAGTAGGGACGGCAGAACCTGTAAGGATGCACGAAGGCCTTCTGCGGGTCCACGAAGTGCTTCGGCAGGGCGGCATCAAGCACATCTTTTATGAGTCGCCCGGCACCGCGCACGAATGGCAGACGTGGCGCCGCGATTTGAAAGATTTTGCGCCACGGCTGTTCCAAGAAGGCGCGCAGTGAGCCGCCGAGCGAAGCCACTCGCCAGGATTGTTCTCGTAACCTGGGCCGCCGCCGCGATGGTCGTGGTGTTTGAATGCCGTTCCCTCGCGCGGCAAGCCACGCCGCTTTCTCCTGCGCAGCTTCCGTTTGTTAGTCCCATTTTCGGCGACAACATGGTTTTGCAGCGGGGCAAGGTTAACACGATGTGGGGATGGTCCGAACCGGGCGATACTGTGCGCGTACAAATCGAGGGCAAGACGGCATCGGGTGTTGCGGGAGCTGATCGGCGCTGGGAGGTTCGCATTCAGCCGCCGGCTGCCGGCGGTCCCTACACGATCCAAATTTCCGGCCGGGAGACCCGGGAGCTGCGCAACGTTCTCGTCGGGGATGTGTGGCTTTGTGGTGGCCAATCCAATATGCAGTTTTCGCTGCGAGGAGCACGCAACGGGGAAGAAGCAGTCAAAGCCGCCAATGATCCTGAGATCCGGTTCTTCTCGGTCGCGGCCCATGCGGCTTATCATCCAACGGCGGTGGTCGAGGGAAGCTGGAAAGTCGTGACGCCCGAAACCGCGGGTGAGCTTCCGGCGGTGGGTTATTATTTTGCACGCCGGGTACAACAGGATATTCACGTTCCGATCGGGTTGGTCGTGGACGCGCTGGGAGGAACGCCTGCCGAGGCTTGGACCAGCGCCGCAGCTTTGAGACCCTTGAAAGACTTCGAGGTCCCTCTGGCGGAAGTGCAACGCCTGACCGCTGCGGCTGTGCCCGAATACGGCAACTACATCATGCACTGGTACGACGAATACGATATCGGGGTTAAAGAAAACTGGGCCAATCCAGATCTCGACGATTCCGGCTGGAAGCGGGTCAGCATTCCAGGAGGGTTTGCCGAACTTGGCGTTCCGAATACGCCCGCAGTGGTGTGGTTTAGAAAAGAGATTGCCTTGCCTGATCCGCTTCCGCCCGGGAAGGCGCTCCTGTTCTTGGGCTCCGTGGAGCGGATGGACACTGCGTATGTCAACGGTGTGATTGTCGGAGCCAGTGCGTGGGTCGAAAATCCGAGGGTGTATCCGATTCATGATGCGGTGTTGAAGCCCGGGCGGAACGTGATCACGATTCGCGTCCTGAAGACCAAGCCCGACGGAGGATTCCTCGGGAAACCTGAGGAACTGCGGCTTATGCTAGGCGATAAAACCAGTGTGCCGCTGGCCGGAAACTGGAGGGGCAAGCTGAGCGTGGATGCACGGCCGCCGCATCCGCTGCCGATGGGTTACGAGAACTGGCCCGTGATGCCGGCGGTTCTCTATCAAGGTATGCTTGCGCCCATCGCACCGCTTTCGATCACGGGGGCGCTGTGGTACCAGGGTGAACAAAATTCGGAGCGAGGTTATCAGTACCGCAAGATCCTCCCGGCAATGATTGCGGATTGGCGCGCACTGTTCGGGCAGGGAGATTTTCCTTTCTACATCGTGAGCCTTCCAGCGTTTAAGCATCGACGCGCCACGCCGATAGATGATGAATGGGCAGAAACGCGGGAATCGCAAGCGCTCACGGCCGCAGAGACGCGCAACTCGTGCCTGGCGGTGACGATTGACACCGGCGATCCGGACAACATTCATCCGCAAGACAAGCAGCCTGTAGGCGACCGTCTCGCGCTCTGTGCGCTGGCAAACTACTACGGCGGGCATGTGGTTTACTCGGGCCCAACTCTGGTTTCGGTCGAAGGGATTCCGGGAGCGATGCGCTTACACTTCAGTCACACGGATGG
>JAFASD010000107.1 GCA_019244945.1 Acidobacteriaceae bacterium
ACGGGCTGCGACGGTACATCTAGGGGGATCGTTGGAGGAAATCGCCGCATCCGAGCGCGCTACATGGATGGGACAGGCTCCTCATAACCCGTACGTGCTGCTCGCTCAGCAGAGTCTTTTTGATCCGACCCGCGCACCGGCAGGCAAGCATACTGTGTGGGCGTATTGTCATGTGCCGAATGGCTGGAACCGATCTGCTCTTGACCAGATTGAGACCCAAATTGAGCGCTTTGCTCCGGGTTTTCGGGAATGCGTGCTCGCAAGGGCCGCTCACAATCCGCGACAAATGGAGCTATGGGATGAAAATCTGGTTGGCGGGGATGTCGTCGGGGGCGCGATGACCCCGGCCCAATTCGCACTTCGACCGACTTGGCGGCTTTACGGAACACCTTTGAAAGGCGTATACCTGTGCTCTTCTTCGACCCCGCCGGCTGGCTCCGTGCATGGGATGTGCGGATATTGGGCCGCGCAGTGGGCTGTCGCAGACCTCAAAAAACGCGTGGGTCGCTAACCTTCTATTTTTTCCTTCGTGGAAACCAATTTCATATCCACCTGACCCTTGGGTGTCGTGATGTGACTCGTCCGCGTAAGCGTCTGCTTGTCGTCGGAGAGCTCCCAGCGATCTTCAATAACGACATCTTCCCCTTTCGAATCCTTCTCATTCGTTCGGATCATCAATGCCGGACCGTCCCAAAAGGCCTTGCTCTCCGCGTTCCGGCCGTTGATGACATTGTTGGTGATGGATCCATCGGTGAAATAACTCACGTCCGCGGTGGTTGTCTTGGCGCCAATCGTTTCCACGGTGTGGACATTCAGGGTCGGGTCGTGGTGCTCAACTACTTGAACAACCAGATCGGGCACCGCGAACCCGCGGAAATCGCTTTTGTCTTTCACCATTCGCCAGCGGCCCGAAAAATCCGGGCGAGGCGGTGTAGACGGAGTCTGCGAGTAGCCGCAGAAAGGAAGAGTCAACAGCGCAATTCCGGCTATCATCGCAGAGTTTCGAAACAGGTGTCGAACAGATGAGGTGCGAAGATGTCTCATTTCTTGGTAGCAAAGACAAACACTATGACCAGCAAAACCGCCAATGCGGCTAAGATCGAAAAGAAAATAAGCAGTTTCTTGTTAGCAGGAACCGGGACCGCTCCTGCGGCGCTGGGCAGCGCTGGCGGTGGAGGTGCGTGCGGAGCCGGAGGCATGTGCATTGGAGGCGGCGCCACACCCGGATTTATTGGCGGTATGGGCGCGGCGGCTGGAGGCGCTTCGTTCGTTTGTTGCGGGGCAGCTTCTCCCGTAGAAGCTGGTTGGGATCGAGCGCCCTGAACTACCTGTGTGTATTCACTCGGGCCTTTCGTCCCAACCGGGGAGGGACGCGGAGACGGCGCGTTTCGGGCTAAGGGATCATCAGAGCTAGAAATCCGCTGCGTCGCCAGGCCGGACGGCTCCTGGATTGGCGGCAGATTCCCTTTCCCGAAAATGCGCGTATATTCTCCCGGCGCCTTTGGCGGCTCAGGCGCAGGCACCGGCATTGCCGCCGATGTTGAGAACATATCCGGCACGTCCGATTTGCCTGTCGGTGACAAAGCGCCGAGCGACGCAGGTGTCAGAGGATCTGATTTTGGTTCGCTACTGGCGCGTTCTGGTGAACGGCCCGAAAAGATCTTGGTGAATTCACCTGGTTCGGCGGACCGCTGGGGCACGGGCTGCTGAGGCAGCGGCGGCACCGGTGTATTCGGTCTCTGAACGAAGCCGCTGGTTCGAGTGGCGCGATCGCGAGTGCGCAACAAATCCGGATTAGACGGGCGGTCTCGCCCCCGCATCGGGTCCGGCTGCGCTGATTTTTTAGCCCCGGGCAAACCTGCCTGGAAAAATCGAGTGAACTCGCCAGGTTCTTGTTGGGCCGGTTCGGGTTTTGGCTGTTCGACCTTAGCTGAAATGACTTGCGAAGGTTCCCCGGGTACGGCTTTGGGCTCAACCAGCGCCGTATTTTGGGGCATTTCACTTTCGACGGTCTCCCGTTTCACCCCTCCCCCGGTCTCGCCGGCTGCCTGCATTTCAAACTGCAGCCATTCGCGTAGCGACAGACATTGAGGTTCCGTCTCCGTGACTACGTGCCAGAAACCCCCTTCATCGCTGATGTCAAGTATCAGGCTCCTCGCGATGGGAGATCTGAGCAAAGCCAACGAAAGAAGCCGAAGCAGCAATATTTGCTGAGCCGAATCCTCCGCGGTCGACATGCGATGCACGAACACATTGCGGCCCGTAGTTGCCTCCTGGGCGCGGAAGGTTTGCAGGGGCCCAGGCAAGATTTGCTCGGATTGCCGATATTTGCCTCCCAAAAAATCGAGCGGTTGCATAAAGGCGTCTGTCTCATTCTTGCACCGGTCGCCTCGGGCAGACACTATGATAGAGAATCGGGAAACGCATTAGGCCGTGAGACATCTGTCGAGAATCGTCTGGCAAGAAGGCATGTATCTGGGCCCGCATCATTTTCAAGCCCAGAGCCGATATTTCGAAGATGCTGTCCACTTTGCCGCTGATACGCTCTGGTTCAGTCCATTCGGACTGCTCGGGTACCAGCTAAACGCGGAAGCCTTACGGAACGGTACGCTTCTTCTTACGCATGCGCGAGGCCTGTTTGAAGATGGACTTCCGTTCGACATGCCCTCATCAGACCCGCTTCCGGAGCCACGGCAAGTGGAACAACTCTTTCCTCCTACCTCAGATACTTTGATGAGCTATCTGGCCGTCCCGAAACGCAAACTACTGGGCGGCAACTGCGCTTTGGATTCCGGCTCGAATGCAAACGGCACTCGTTACGTTGCCGAAGAACGGCCGGTCTTCGATGAGATTACCGGCGGTGACGAAAAACCTGTGCGCTTTGGCCGGAAGAACATCCGATTTTTGTTTGAAGGCGAAAACGGCAACGAGTATCAGCTCCTTCCGCTTGCCCGTATTCTGCGTGATGGAGCGGGACATTTCATCTTCGATGAGAAGTTTATTCCACCCGTTATCCGTTTCAATGCTAGTGAAACGTTGATGGGAATCGTTCGGCGACTGATCGAAATCCTCACGCAAAAAAATACATCATTTACCGGGGCGATTACCGGCTATGACCGCCAGCAAAGCGGGATGTCAGCACAGCAAACGCAGACCTTCTGGTTTCTTCATGCAGTGAACAGCGGACTGGCGGCGCTCCGTCATCTTTATCTCTCCAAGCAAGGACATCCCGAAGAGCTGTACATGGAAATGCTGCGCCTAGGGGGCGCGTTATGTACGTTTGGCCTGGATTCATCGGCTGCGAATCTGCCCCTTTATGATCACCTGGATTTGCAGGCCTGCTTTGAGACGTTGGACATCCACATTCGTGAACATCTGGAACTCGTCGTTCCGACCAATTGCATTTCCGTGAAGCTGGATCAGGTGGACCGGTATTTCTGGGAAGCTGATTTGAAAGACTCGCGATTCTTTGGACAATGCAGGTGGTTTTTCTCTGCGGCCTCCGATATCGGGGAGGCAGAGTTAATTACTGGTATTCCAGCTTTGGTAAAGGTCTGCTCAGCTCGTTTCGTTCCCGAGCTTGTGAAGAGAGCCTTGCCCGGCCTTCGTCTGACGCACGTTGCCACTCCGCCGGCCTCGCTTTCTCCCCGGATCACCAATCAGTATTTCTCGATTGTGCGAAGTGGACCTTGCTGGGATCACCTGATGGAGACGCGCAGAGTCGGAATTTACATTCCAGGTGACATTCCGCGTCCCGATTTGGAACTTCTCGTGCTGCTCGAATCATCCTGAGAACATGGCCACCATCCCACAAACCCCGCCCGCGCCTGGTGGACCGCAGTTACCCAAACGCGCGGACAATCTTCCGCTTGTGTTTCAGGAAGTCTTAACGGTGATAGTGCGATTGCGGGCAAACCGGCAGCGCGTCGGTGATCTGGAATCATTTCGCGTGCAGATCCGTGGCGCTTTGAAAACAGCAGAGCAGGAAGGTTTGCGGCGCGGCTACACAATGGAAGATCTTCGCGTCGCCGTATTTGCGATCGTCGCATTCCTCGATGAATCTATCCTCAACTCGCAGAATCGAATTTTTGCCGATTGGCCCCGAAAACCACTGCAGGAAGAGCTATTCGGCGTTCAACTCGCCGGCGAAATATTCTTTCGAAACGTGGAGCGTTTGCTGGGCCGCCCGGACTCCGAAGCGCTTGCCGATTTGCTGGAACTGCATCAACTCTGTTTGCTCCTCGGGTTTCGCGGGAAATATAGCGCGAGCGGCACAGCCGAGATTCGATCGATTCTCGGGCAGATTGAGGAAAAAATTCGCCGCATTCGCACCGTTCCGGCACCGGCTTGGCAGATAGCGCCGCAGGTAATTCAGTCTTCGAGTGACAAGTGGCTTCCCGTTTTGAAATGGATTGCGGTTGCCTGCGTTGTCCTGGCGCTCGTGCTATTCGTAGCATTCAAAATCTCCCTGTCCTCGGCGGCTAGCGAATTGCGTAGCATTGCCGACGCACTGCCTACTTCGAGTGCACGATGAAAATCCCTCGGTCCACTTGGATCGCCATAGCCGTTCTGATTGCCTGGCTCGTACTGGCCTGGTATCTTGGCTCGTGGTTGGGACTTCGCCCCCCCGCTCTCTACTACCTGCGAGGCGGGTTATGGTTGCTCGGTTTCGCTGGATTTGCCGGCTTTCTGCTGCTTGGCCCGAAACAGCAGAGTGATGCGGCTCAAAGCGGAGCCTCAGCCGAAATCGAATACAACTTTGCCGAAGCGTTAAAGCGAATGCGGGCAGCCCGCGGCGTCAAACAACTCGGCACCCTCCCGGCGGTATTCCTGATCGGTGATTCTGGTTCTGCGAAAACGAGTGTTCTTGCGAAATCGGGGATCGAGCCCGAATTGCTCGCTGGGCATGCATATCAGGAGCATGTAATAGCGCCTACGCGCACTGTAAATCTTTGGTTCGCGCGCGAGACGCTGTTCATCGACCCAGCTGGAAACGTGATCGGCGATCCCGCCGCACGCAAGAAACTTGTCGCAAAGTTTCCCGCTGTTCGAATAAACGCCATCATGGCGGCAAAGACTCCGCCTGCACGCACAGTCGTCTTCACGGTCGATTGCGAAACCTTTCTGCAGGCAGGCGGGGCCGAGGCGCTCGCCGCAAAGGCGCGGCAATTTCAGACCATTCTTTCGGAACTATCCCAACAGCTCGGATCCAGCTTTCCCGTCTATGTTCTTTTCACTAAAACGGACAAGATTCCGTATTTCCGCGATTTTGTCGAAAATTTCACCGAAGCAGAAGCCTCAGAGATCTTCGGGGTGACGCTCCCATTGCAAACGGACCAGGGTCGCGGCGTGTATGCCGAACAGCAGACGCGCCGACTTACGGAAGCCTTCCAGGATCTCTATTATTCGCTCTGCGACAAGAGGCCGAACTATCTCGCGCGCGAACACGATGCGCCCAAGCTTCCGAACATTTACGAATTTCCGCGTGAGTTCGCGAAGCTGCGGCCGTTGCTGGTCCAGTTTCTTGTGGACCTCTGCCGTCCTAGCCAGTTGGGTACCACACCATTTCTCCGCGGATTCTATTTCACCGGCGTTCGTCCGGTTACGATGACGGACCTTGCGCCTGCCGTACAAGTCCCTGAAGTCGAGGAACAGAGCTTCGATGCGGGGGCAACGCGGATATTCACTTCTCGGGCCGGCCGTAGCGCTCTGGTGGAAGCTCAGGCCGGAGAAGTGGGCGCGCGCAAGGTGCCGCAGTGGGTTTTCCTCGGACATCTGTTCTCAGACGTTATCCTTGCCGATCGCCCCGCAGCCACCATCACGCAGCAAAACGTAAAGCTCGATTTTGCGCGCCGTCTTCTGCTTGGGGCTGTATCCGCGCTCGCGCTTTTAATTGCAGTTTGGTGGATCGTATCCTACAGCAACAATCGCGCTCTGGTACGCGAAGCAGTGGATGCCGCACGTACGGTCTCTTCCACTCCCCTGCCTACTGGCCAACTCGCCTCCCTGGATTCGCTTCAACGCCTTACGCAGGTTAAAAATACTTTGGCGCGCCTGAATACCTATCACAAGCAAGGTGCTCCGTTGGAATATGGCGCTTTCCTGTACGCGGGCGATGCGATTCGGGAGCCGCTCCGAGCGACGTATTACGCGCTGTTCCGCAAACTTCTTCTGGCGCCAACCCAGCAAACGCTTATCGGAATCTGCGATAAACCCGCCGCCTATGACGCTCAGGGCTACAGCTATCTCTACAACGCTCTGAAAGCATATTTGATCACCACGGACCACCCCAAAAAGAGTACGGTCGATTTCTTGTCGCCCGTTCTGCTACTCCACTGGCAGCAAGATCAACAGGTGGATGAGGCTCGCCGAAAGCTGGCGGCGGAAAACTTCGAATTCTACGCAGCGGACCTGCCAACTGCCAATCCATATCCCAGCCCCAGACTCTCGACTCCAGACTCCACAGCAGTGGACACTGCGCGGGATTATCTGAAGCGATCTAAGCAAGAAGACCGTATTTACCAGGCGCTGCTGGGCGAAGCAGGCAAAGGACAGAAGCCAGTCATCTTCAATGTGGATTACCCCGGCTCGGCGGAAACAGTACGGAACAGCTATCGGGTGGACCCGGCGTACACAAAGGGCGGGTATGCGCGATTCCGCACGGAATTGGAAGATCCGAACCGGTTTTTGCGTGGCGAAGAGTGGGTCTTGGGAGAGCCGATCAATGCAGCCCAAGACCGGCAGCAGCTTAAACAAGATCTCTCGCGGCACTATGATCAGGATTTCGTCAAAACCTGGCAAGCCTATCTGAATGCGACATCCGTCGTTGGCTACCAAAATGTTCCGGACGCGGCCATTAAGTTGGATAAATTGAGCAGTCCGGATTCTTCGCTCCTCCGTGTATTCTGCTTGGCCTCTGAGAACACAGCCGAAAATAAGGCTGCAAGCGAGGCTTTGCAACCCGTGCAATTCGTAACACCTCCCGGCTGCTCGCAAAAACTCGTCGCTCAAGCCAATAATCCATACATGCAAAGTTTGATCGCCCTGAAGACAGCGCTTCAGACAGTCGGGCGCATCGAAACTGCAGATCCGAATAACGTGACCGCTGCAAATACCAACGCAAATCAGGCGGAAACTACCGTGAGCAACTTGCGGTTCGGATTTACGCTGGATCCCGGCGATCCGAAGGGTACCGTCATGGCAAAAACCACTCAGCTTTTAGACGACCCGATTGCTCGCGTGCCGCCGCTCTTGAAAGGTGCGGGCGCGGGTCCGGTTAATGGAGCGGCCGGCGGGATGTGCGCTGCCATGAATCAGATGTTCAACAAATATCCCTTCAATCCGAAATCGACCCAGGATGCAACTTTGGAGGAGCTAAACACCTTTCTGAAACCGCCAGACGGGCAGCTTTGGCAATTCGTGAATAACACTTTGAAGCAGTATGTAGTGCTTCAAGGAACTGACTATGCGCCGGCTCCGGGTCAGCAGATTTCTGTGACACCGGTGTTTCTCCGGTTTCTGAACCATGCGAAACACATGTCCGACGCGATTTATAAAGGCGGCCCTCAGCCTAATCTGACGTTCGCGATGCAGCCGCTTCCAACTCCAGACGTCAGTCACGTCACGCTTACCATCGATGGCCAGACGCTGAGTACAGATTTGCAGACTGCGAGGCCCCAGAATTTCACGTGGCCCGGCACGCAGCAAAACGCCCGCCTGCTGGTAAGATTTGGCGCGGGCGGTCTGGACACGCAAATCGACGATAAGGCCGGTACTTGGGCCATTTGGCATTTACTCGATACAGCCGAACGCTGGCTGCCTGCCGGAAGTCAGTACCAGATGGAATGGGTGCAGAAGACGTCCGCCGGTCCGGAGATGATCAACGGTCACACGGCGGCAGTAAAGTTCAGTCTGGACCCTCAAGGCTCGCAGGTCTTCGCTCCGCATTACTTCAGCGGAATGAGTTGTCCTTCGAAAGCCGTCCAGTAGCCGCTACGCCAGTTTCCGCACTGCGGGTACCCGGGAGCCACTCCAGCGGTATTCAAAATGCGAGCTTTCGCGTACATGCTTCACCAGCTTGGGCCGGAAACAAGCAATGCATTCGCCCGAAGGATCGCGAACGCTGCGGTAGAGAATGCCGTTTGATCCCGCCTCAAACAACTTGCGCCCGAATGCTTGTGAATGGATGTAGCTGCGCGGGTCGTAGAGCGGCTCGAATTCAGGGTGGTGTTCCCGGATATCTTCGAAGATCGCTTTGAAATCTGCCAGGTACGCGCGCATCTGAACAAAGGTATCGAATACTCCGATTTCGGCGAGTTCTTGCGTTCGATGGTAGATTACTTCGGCGTGAGCGGTAGAAATTGTGCGGGAAGCGTACCAGGCGCCTCGATCGGCTCCGCTGAATCGCGCACCACCCACCCGAGGATGGCAGAAAGCTGCCATAATCACCGAAGCCATCGGCTTGCCTACTACCCATTCCTGGCGCGGCAGGCGATGAAGAAGGCCGATTTCCGTTGAGATACGATCGTTTGTCCAGGTTTCCAGTTCAATGATTGCATCGAGATCGCCAGGAGAAGCGATCAGGTCCAGAATCCCCACCGTGGGATACCGTGTCGGCACAAGCCGAAAGGTTGCCGTCAGGCTGGCGGGAATTTTCGGGACAGCGATCTCAGCCACGACGGCCATCGAGAAGACGCCGCACTTGGTACAGACCGTCAATCCCCATTTCCATCATGAGCGTGAGTGGGGTGCGTCCGCCGAAAAGCGGATTGCTGTTCGGTAATCCCGGCCACCGGTTTGCCAGGGCATCATCGGGATACAAAATATGCAGCGCTTTATATATGCCGATCAGCAGAGAAATGCGGGTCAGCATGTCAAACGAAAGCGTGCCGATCTGACCAGCTTTGTGCTTGTGATAAGTCGAGGCCGCTGGATATCCAAGAAGGGCCTGTTGCTCCGCGACAGAGAGATCCCAGGTCTTCGCGATATTCAGAAATGTGCGCATCGCGGGTCCGGAGAGCCGTCTTCTGACAACGGGATCAGACCGCTGATCGGGAGGAATAGCCGTGAATTCCTTCCGAGCTAAGGCACGTTGCATGATCTCTACATATGGAGTATAGACTCTATATCTAGAGCTTGCAAGAAATAAGTGCTGGCGCCGGGCGCTTCAGTATTCCGCCACAACTACGATCAACTCCTCCGTCAAATCGCTGCCCCAGTGATAACGCCCCAATTTCAAATCGCGCTCATCCGGTTCTTTCGGGGAGAGATGATCGAGGTCCGAACCACGAAAGTTCTCAAAACCGAAGAAATAGGATTTCTGCCGGACCAAATAGCGGTATTCGCCTCGAATGGCGACCAGGATAGGAAGCGGCTTTCCGTTCCAGAAGCCTTGAGCTCGCCACGCCGCCTCCATGAGAAAGGGCGGCAGTTCAAAGGGCGATCTGTTTATCGAAATTACCTGGCCCCCGACCGCGAGTACTTTGTGAATAGGCAATAACTCGAGAGGAAGAGTGGACGGAACGATCAGGCACGGATCAGCCATCCCGAGGTCCTTCAGTTCAGCAGAGCAAGGGATAACCGTTTTCGGAGGCGAAAGAACTCTGCGCAGCAGTTTGAGACCGACTGCGCGTTGGTAGAGAGATTCGCCGTTCCCGCCCCCGAGAGTAAGGCCGTATTTTTCTTTCAGATCGGCAAGAGCTCCACGGTCCTGCTCGATTGCTTCCGCACGGCCCTTCAAAGTCACACTCCCAAATTACTGCGACATTACCAACAGCTTGAAACTGCCCGGGACCATTTTGGGTCTGGGACGTGGAGCTTCTGTGGTGGGAGCCGGCGTGGGGCCAAATTCTGCGTCGGACAAATAGATTTTATGTGTCTTCAGATCGAGCGCCATAGTGCGAGCGCCGCGCTGCGTCTTAGCGTTCTCGACCAGACTATACTTGTCCGGCGATTCTTCTTTGATTACTGTCAGGGTCGCATCTCGGCCATTAGAGGCGAACGCCAGCTTTGTTCCGGGATCGAACGCCGCCGCATCAGTTCCCTCACCAGTGGGCACGGTCGTAACAATTTTGCCGGAATCTGCATCCACGACGGCCATTACTTTGTTCTCGCAAACCGGAAAGAGCCTGCGTGTTTGGGCATCAATGGCAAGCCCCGAGGGAGAATCGCATTGCGGGCCTAATGGCCAACGGTCTTTTATTTGGAGGGTCTTCGGATCGAAGCGGACGAGCTCACTCTTATCCTCGATATTCACATAGACGTTCCCCTTGCCGTCGGTCGCCGGGAATTCCGGTTTGCCTCCGAGGGGCACGGTTCCCGCAACACTTCCCGTTTCCGCATCAATGGCGGTCATATCATTGCTCCGTCCGTTGAAAGCAAAAACTCTCTTGCTAAAAGAATCGTAAAGGATGCCGTCAGGGTTAGTGCCGGCCTTTACGGTTGAAACGGTCGCGAGCGTTTTCAAATCGAAAATCGTAACTTGATTGTCGCGGCCATCGCTAACGAACCCTCGTTGAAAGTCGTGGGCAATCGCAATTCCATGGACGCCGTTAGTATCTGGAATTTTCCCAACGATTGTATCCGTGTCGAGATTGAGAACATCTACCTCGGTTCCATGTGAGACATATAGGCGACGGTTTTCGGAATCTGCGATGAGATAGTCCCAGCCGCCATCACCTGGAATAGGAATCGTTTTCGTCAGTTTATACGTAGCCGCGGCGAGCAGCGTTGATACGAGCAAACAAACCATGCAATAGGTCCGAGAGTATTTCATTAATGTCCTTTGAAATTGGCCCGATTGTACCACGCAAAACAGCGCGGGCTCAGTCACATACCTTACCATCACCGTGTGACCCCACGCAGGATGGTCTCAGGGGCATCACATCATGGCAGCGTCTTGTGCGTACGGCTCTAATCCGATGACAGAGAGCCGCCGATAAGAACAGATGAAACCAGCAGTTACTCCCGACGGCCATATCGGAGCATCTCGATGAGCGATAGTACATCTTCCAACCCGGAACCAGAAACATCGGAGCCGGAAAGCGTCATGCCGGGTAATGAGGGTGTCCAACTATCGCGCCTGAGCTCCGTTTTGAACGGATTGGAACAGGGGGCGTCCGCCATGCGGCGGCACGTTCTGCAAGCGATGCGCGCAGTACGATCGGGTACCTATATTGTTGATCCCGTGCAGTTGAGCCGCCGCATTGTGGGTGAAACCGTGGGATCAGCCCGGAAGCTCGCCGGGATCGGCTCTCGAACCGCTGCGTCGGAGGCCGGTTCAGCGCCCCTTCCGGGCGCCACTTCCGGCATCTGAACCGGACCCATACGTAAACCAGGAACGCAACACCTGACCGCGCCCGTCCTCTAGCGCAATGCAGTGGAATGATCCTGCTCCCGGAACGCCGAACCGCAAATCAGTTAAATCGATGCGTTTGCCCTGAATTTCATCGGTAAGGAACGGCTCCTCTGTCCAAACCGGAAACCGCGCGAAATAACGAAAATACCGGAAGGGCGGCGTTGCCGCGGCGTTCTCGATCGCTGGATCGCGCGAAGGTTTGTAGAAGATTTGGGCTGAACTCGTATCGAGATCACCAAGCGGATTTACAGGCATCATGCGATAGGCACTCGCAGTCTCTACAATTCCGGTCCAGCGAAACGGAGTGAATGGCTCGGGGAGCGCGGCGGTCATAACGGGCGGCGCATCCTCATACAGTCTGGCTTGTAGCTGGGCAATTGCCCGTTGGTGCAAGATCGCTCGTCCGGCATCGAAGAGCACCAGGAATACCAGCGCGAAGATCGCAGTTCCGCGCCCGGTTGGCCCGCGAGTGCCAATCTCGCGATTTACGAGCCCGGCAAAATGGGGCCAAAGCGCCGCGAAAGCAAGCACGGCCAGAATGCAGCCGTCATATAAACTGTTCCAATCGAGATGGAACCAGAGCGAGGAAAATGGCAGGAACAGCCGTATGCCATAACTGTTCGTACAATCGAGCACAAGGTGGCTGCCCACTCCGATAGCGCACAGGACCCACGCTGTCAGCCAAGGCAGCTTTTGCCTGAACATTCCGGCGACCAGCAAGACTGGGACCAGAGCTAAAAATGGCAAACAGAGTAGCGAATGTGAATACCCTCTGTGTACCTCCAGGTATCGCAGGGTGCCCCCGTGCACGCCAACAATGTCCAGATCAGGCGCATTCGCGGAAAGAATTAGAAGGAGAGTCGCCCGAGGGCAAAAGCGGTTTAAGCCTGCACGAGCAAGCGCCAGGCCGGTAAGTGAATGCGTGATGTTGTCCATGTAGGACGCTTACGCACAAGCAGGAACGGCGACATAGGACCGTTCACGCATCAAGTATTCCGGCGTCATCAGTAAAGTAAGCGCGTCCGGCATGATCTCGGCGGTAACCGGCAGGCAACCAGCCAATTCTCCATCCACCTGGACGTATATCTCTTCCTTTGGCGAGTGATGGCACGTCACGCTCTGTCCGCGAACGACGGTACAGCCCTTCATGCGGTGCGCTCGCCGTAACGCAACCCCGACCAGATAGGGCAGATAGCGGGCGCCCACTCGCCCGCGGAATAGGACAACTTCGAAATCATTGCGCAGCAACGAAGCGCCGCGCGCAATCTCAAGGTCGCCTCCATAGTTGCGCACGCGGCTAATCAGGGCGAAACTCGCTTCATATCGCCTTCCATCTACTGTGACTTCAAACTCGGGCAACGGGCGCGCGATTTGCGCAAACCCGCCGACGTAGTACGCCAGCTTTCCAGCCGCAATCTTTAGATCCAGGTTGATTCGCGAGACGATCTCGGCATCCAAACCCGCCCCGGCCATGCACAAGAAACATCGCGTCTCAGAACCACCGATGCGTATACCTCCGGCGGCAATCAAGGACGCCTGCAGATTGGAAATCTGCGCCGCGGCTCGCTCGAGATGGATCGGCACGCGCATCTCGTGAGCCAAAACATTCGCCGTACCGCCGGGCAATATCGCCAGAGGCACGCCAGTGTGAAGCATGCCGTTGGCGACTTCATTGATTGTTCCATCGCCTCCGGCGGCCACGATCAGATCGCATCCATCGTCGATCTGGCGCCGCGCCTGTGACGAAGCGCTGCCAGGACCGGTGGTGGCAATTAAATCCGCCTTGATACCCTGTCGTCCCAACACCGCGATGGTACGTTGGAGCAGGTGTTTGCGGCGCAATAACCCTCTTGCGACGGGATTGTAGAGGATCGCGGCGCGTTTCGCGTGGAAAGCTTTCAAGCTCACCATTGTAGGCGACTACTACAAAAAACGCGGTGCGGCGAATCCATTACCATGAGAGCGTGTCGCCCTGCCCGCTTTCCGCTTATGGCTCAGAATTGAGAACGCGCTCATTCGGAGCCCGGAGCGCAGCGACCGGAGGAATCCGCTCTTAATTCCGCAATGAAAGCATCGTTTGCCAAACGTGTGGAAGATTTGCGTAAGCAACTGGAGCATCACGAATACCAGTACTACGTGCTGGACCGGCCCGAAATTTCAGATGCCGAGTACGACCGGCTCATGCGCGAATTGCGCGATCTCGAAGAGGCTCATCCAGATTTGTGCTCGCCCGATTCGCCTACGCAACGCGTAGGAGGCCAGCCTCGCGAAGGGTTCATCAAAGTTCCGCACAGCTCGCCGATGCTCAGCTTGGACAACGCTCTAAACGAGCAAGAGCTTCGAGAGTTTGACGGACGCGTTCGCGCGTTGCTTAAGTCCGAGAAGTTTCAATATGTGGCGGAGCTCAAGCTGGATGGCCTTTCGATGGCTGCCTATTACGCGGGGGGGACCTTCCAGCAAGCTCTCACGCGCGGAGATGGACGCGTTGGCGAAGATGTGACGGGGAACGCTCGCACCATTCGGTCTCTGCCGCTTCGCGTCAAGACACAAACTGGTTTAGAAAAAGAATTCGAAGTTCGAGGCGAAGTTGTCATGCCACGCCGCTCTTTTGAGCGGTTGAACGAGGAGCGGGAACGCACTGGGCTCTCGCGCTTTGCCAATCCCCGCAATGCAGGAGCTGGAGCCTTGCGCGCTCTTGATCCCTCCGTTACGGCCGGCCGCCAGCTTGATTATTTTTCTTACTTCTTACTAAAAGACGGCCGACCCATGCTTCCGAGCCACTGGGCGAGCCTGGAGACACTCTCCGCGGCGGGTTTCAAAGTAAATCCGTGCCGAAAGAGATGTGGCAACCTGGATGATCTGCTCCAATTCATTCGCGAGTGGGAGACGAAACGCGACACTCTGCCATACGAAATCGATGGTGTGGTTGCAAAGATTGACTCGATCGAACAGCAGGAAAAACTTGGTCGGACCGCAAAAGCGCCGCGCTGGGCGATCGCCTTCAAGTATCCCGCGCGGCAGGCTTCCACCACGCTCGAAAGCATCGAGGTGCAAGTAGGCCGCACGGGGACGCTGACCCCTGTGGCACATCTCAAACCGGTGGTCGTGGGCGGCGTAACAGTCTCTCGTGCGACGCTGCACAACGAAGATGAAATCGCGCGCCTAGGTGTCGAGATCGGCGACACGGTGCTGGTTGAGCGGAGTGGCGATGTCATTCCGAAAATTGTGCGCGTGATCGACCATGGGGCGCATCGCCGCCGCTTCCACATGCCCGCAGTGTGCCCCGTTTGCGGCGGTCACGTCGTCCGCGAACAAGGGGAAGCAGCCAGTCGCTGCGTCAATACGAACTGCCCTGCGCGACTTCGGGAATCTCTCCTGCATTTCGCTTCCCGCGGAGTCATGGATATTGACGGCATGGGCGACGCATTGGTCGATCAGCTTTTATCCCGAGGCTTGGTACACAACATCGCCGATTTGTATCAGCTAACCACAGATCAGATCCTCGAACTGGAGCGGATGGGGAAAAAATCGGCTTCGAAAGTGATCAAGAACATCGATGATTCGCGCTCTCAGCCACTCGCGCGTGTTTTGAATGGGCTTGGCATTCCCTTTGTCGGCGAGCGCACCGCGCAAATTCTGTCCGGACATTTTGGCAGTCTGGACGAAATAGCCGCCGCTTCCCCAGACTCGTTGCAGGAGGCTAATGAAATTGGACCGAAAGTCGCGGAGTCCATCCGGCAGTTCTTCGCCGAAGAGCGCAATCGCGAATTAATCGAGCGCCTGCGCGCCGCCGGTCTGCGTTTCACCGCGCCGAAGGAGACCAAGAAAGCCGGGCCGCTTACCGGACTCACCTTCGTGCTAACCGGGACGCTGCCCTCGCTCAAGCGCGAAGACGCGAAGGAGCGCATCGAGGCAGGGGGCGGCAAGGTTGCCGGCTCGGTCAGCAGCAAGACGAATTACGTCGTTGCCGGCGATGAAGCGGGATCCAAACTCGATAAAGCGAGAGAGCTGAACATCGCTGTTATCGACGAAGCGCGCCTGCTCGATATGCTGGACTCTACGGGTCCCGGCGGATCAGGGCCGGAGTAGCCTCTGAAACATCTCTCGAGCCGGCTTGTTTCCTGGTGGGCTCACTTTTCGGGGCTTCTGCTGTCTTGGGGCCCGCACGGTCTCTTCTTCCTTGCCATTCTCGACTCCACGGGTCTACCCATCGTAGGAGGTGTAGATGCGCTGGTCATTGCGGTTGCCACCGAAAGGCCTGAGCAGGCCTATATAGCGGCATTCTGGGCCATTCTCGGCTCGCTCGCCGGGAGTCTCATCCTATTTACGATTGCCCGCAAAGGTGGCGAGGTGTTGCTCTCCAAGCACATCTCGAGCCGCACCGGCGCGCGCCTGCACCTCTGGTTTCAGCGTTACGGTTTGGTGACGGTCTTCATACCTGCTCTATCCCCGCTTCCTCTGCCGATGAAAATCCCAGTCTTTTGCGCTGGTGCGCTGGAAGTGCGATGGTCATACTTCATTGGAGTTGTTCTTTCAGCGAGAACCATTCGTTATTGCGCGTTAGCCTATCTCGGGCGGCACTATGGTCACGAGACTTTCCAATATCTCGTCGCCCACGGCCTTCAAGTCGGGTCCATCGCCGTTATTCTCGCGATAGTATCGGTTATCACTCTGCGATTGATCCAACGTCATCATGTGGCGGAGGGAGAGCCGGAGTGAGCAGAGCAGAAATTCGTAGTCGCCATGCATCGGCTGTGCGCTTGTTTTCTCTTCGTGACGCTCGCCTTCCTCTTCTCGGATAACTCGAGCGAAATTCTCAAGAACGTCCGCGAAACTGTTGCCGCGCGAATCAAACGATCAGCCAATTACACGTGTGTTCAAACGATTGACAGAAGCTATTTCGTGAGTGCAAAAGATTTGCTGCCGGGATGCGCTTTCGAGTCTCAGACGCCAATTCGGAAAGAGATCATGCATGATCGTCTCCGGCTGGACGTGGCTGTGTCGAAGGGTCAGGAGATCTATTCATGGCATGGCGAAAACCAGTTCTCGACTTCGGCCATTGATAGCGTGGTGCGCACTGGACCCATATCCTCGGGTGGCTTCGTGGGATATCTCCAGAACATTTTTCTCAATGCCGGAGTGCAATTTACATATACAGGTGAGTCGCTGAATAATCAGGAGTCTGTCTATGGATTCACTTACACCGTGCCGCTTCCCGTCAGTCATTATCATGTGCAAGCTAAACAGGGATCGCTGGCAGTGCCGTTCCACGGATCGTTTTCGGCCTTTACGAAGAATTTCGAACTGGCAAGCCTGGAAGTGATCGCCGACAAAATCCCAGACGCATCCGATCTTTGCTCAATCGACACGGAGATGAACTACCAAGTGGCGCATATCTCCGGGACAGATGCACTGATCCCTGCGCTGTTTTCGCTTCGCATCGATAATTCCTCGCATGTTTACACGGTAAGTCGTAACGAGTATTCGCAATGCCGCGAGTTCCGAGGCGAATCGACGCTGCGCTTTGATGACGCGGACAGCGCGAAACAATCTGCTCCCGTCTCCGCCGCGCCAACCGAATGGCTGCCTGCTGGGTTGATGCTGCACATTGCGCTGCGTACGCCGATTGACGAAAAGACAGCTTATACAGGCGACCCCGTAGAAGGCGTACTGCTTGAGTCCGTGAAAGTATCGGGAGATAAAACAACAATCCCCAAAGGTGCATCGCTCAAAGGGCTCATCACCAGGCTGGAAGATCGTTACGAGCCGGAGAGACACTACTACATCAAGATTGAATTCGACCGCCTGAGCTTCGGAAATGCGGCATTCTTGCTTCACGCGGTACATAGGCCGTCGGGGAAAGAGGCCGAAAAGCTGTATTTCCTTTACGGGGAGCCGCTGCCTCTGTCTATAACCGACCAATTGCGGAACGGCACGATCATCTTCGATTCCCGGCATCTACGCTTGGATCGGCGCTTTTCTGGTCTTTGGGAAACTTTGCCTCCCGCCGCTGAGGCCGTGGCAGCAACAAGTGGAAGATAAGGGAGCGGCTTGGGTTCAGGCGGCGAAGCCAAATCTGCCATGGTCTTTTTCGGAGAACGCCTCGTGGTGATCAATGACCTCCTGGCAATCGATGCAATGTGAAGCCCACGGAATAGCCTTGAGCCGCTTCTCAGAAATTGGTTCTTCACAACGCAAGCACACGCCGTAGATGTCGTCTTCGATCCGACCCAGCGCGGCTTGCACACTTTTCAACAGTTTCGACGTGTGATCGAGACTCTGAATCGCCACTTCCCTGCTCAACTGATGTTGCAGTCGATCGATTTCATCCGCGGCGGATTCAATTGCGATGTCCTCCTTGCTCCAGGACGTCGAGAGGAGATCCTTTCGTTTTCTTTCCAGCATTCTTCGGAATTCGCGTACATCTAATTCGAGCATTAATTTATCCTTCCTGTGGCACAACCGCTCAGTTCAAGCGCCTTTTGGCGGGCGCGATTCGAAACGTGCCTCCGTCTACAGAACATCTAGATGCGGCAAACTCTCGGACGGTTCGGTAGGCTTTCCGAAAATACAAAATCTTTACAGATTGCTTCCAGATTGCGGACCCTGCGCCTTCAGATCAGAAGAACAAGTGGGAGCTGAAATATTTCATGTACGAATCGCAGGTTGACACAGGCGGATTCGAGAAAGACTACAGTTTCAGCGCCGCCCGAGAATGTACAAATCTTTTACACCCCGTTCACTCTTTACTTCTGCAAGTGACACAAGCTTGAACAGGGCGCAAAAAATGCGCTCGGATAAATTCTTCCAAGGAGACATATGAAAAGCAACACTGATGTGGCGCAGATGAAGAATCGCAGATCGTTTCTGCGCAACACGCTAACAACCGGAGCGGTCGTCGCGGGCAGTACGGTGCTTGGCAGGCACAAGGCGCTTGCGCAAGATAGCGAGGCCTCGGCGGAGCTGAGAAAGGGAGACATCGCCATTCTAAGGTTTCTGGCAGCGGCTGAGCTGATTGAGTCCGATCTCTGGCAGCAGTATGCGGAGTTAGGTGGGCTCACTTCCGGACTACCAATAGAGGTGGACCCCAACCAAACCTTGAACGCTTATCAGACCGCTCTCTCGAATCTTGATTCCGATGGCCCGCAATACATAACCAGCAACACCATTGATGAAATCAGTCACGCTACTTTCTTGAACGGATATCTACAATCCAAGGGCGTAGATCCCGTGGATTTCAGCGAATTTGAAACGTTACAAGGAAGCACAGCTGCGGGCGCACTAAATGTCGGACGGTTGACTAACCTGATGCATCTCAACGTCGATACGAGCTGGTACATCCGCTACCGCAGCTCAACGAATCCAGACTTTGGCGCCGCCTTTCCTCAAGCGATCAAGATCACCAACCGCACAGCCATTCCGAGGACTGATGCAGATTTCGAGGGTACTGATCACATTCAGGTAATCGCGAATACAGCCGCCTTTCACTTTGGCTTTATCGAACAAGGTGGATCGAGCCTGTACCAGGCGCTTAGCCAGAAAGTAAGCAGCCTAGAAGTATTGAAAATCACGTTGGGGATCGGCGGAGACGAGATTGCGCACTTCCTGGAATGGGTCGATTTTTCAGGCAACGCAGTGCAAGTCCCCGTGGCGCCCGTGTCGGATGAAGGTCTGACTTTCCCTAATTTCTTTAACCCCCTTAATCCGCTGATTCAGCCCAGCCTGATCTTCCCGGTCCCGTGCGAATTTATCAGTCCAAACCTGCCTCGCTGCTCGGTAATTCGGCCAACCAACGATAGATTTGCAGGCGCTGTTGCGGCCATCGCGTCTTTTACTCACGATGGTCTTTTCGTTGGTCAGCAAAAGGAATTTCTAAGAATCCTTCAGCAAATGGCTGAAGAGGCAGATGCGGCGAGACGCGAGTTCTAGACCTAGAGCTTGTTGACAAAACGCATGGCGGGAGTCATTCGAATCACCTCCTGCCACTCGCGAAGAGCATACCTGACACACTACGGGGCTTATGTTGCCCGTGCTTGGTGCAGCCTGTTTGTTCGTGGAATGGGGCAAAGAGCAGTCCGTGTCCCATTCATCTCCGTAGCGTAGGCTTCGGTAAAACGCAACAGTTGCCGGTCGCGACAACCAGCCTTAACATCGTGGCAACGCCCGGGCTGCCCGATTCTAATGACTAGGCGCGAATCGAAGAGAGAACATCTAGGTGATTGTCTTTTTATGCAAGCACTTTGGGTTATGGAGGCGGCGGGAGTTGAACCCGCGTCCGAGAAAGCCCGCCGTGCAAAGCCTACGTGTGTATCCGGTTCTGTAATTTCAGCCGCTCCCTAAAGAATCGGCAAAAGCGGGAGCCGCCTAGTCCGATTGATCTCAGCCCCCAAGACTACGGACCGAAGTCCGGGGCCTATCCTGCAAAATGACGCTCACTAGCTGACGCGCAGGCTCGCCAGCCGGAGCGGCTACCTAACTAATTAGGCAGCGTATGCAAACTGCGTGTTATTGGCAGTTGTTGTTTTCCGATCGTTTTACGGGAGCTCGGAACCCGACACGCCTTCACACAACGATTCGATCCCGTCGAACCCGTTGCGCCCCCATATCTAGAGGACCTCATCACAATTCTAACAGTTATGTGATTCAATGAAATATCCCTGCGAAGATGCAGAGTACAGTAGTCGCTCCCACCGCCACGCCCGCCGCTCGGACGGACCAAACTGAAGAACAGGGTCGTTTATTCCACGTTGTGCTTCTCGATGACGATGAGCACACCTATGACTATGTCGTTGAAATGCTGCAGAAGCTTTTTGTTTTCTCGCGAGATGTGGCTTTCCAACACGCCGTTGAAGTCGATACAACCGGCCGGACTATTGTGATCACATGTGAGCGGCCCCAGGCGGAATTCGCCCGGGATCAAATTCACGCTTATGGCGCTGATCCGAGAATGCCCAAATCTAAAGGATCGATGTCAGCGGTCCTGGTGCCCGTCGGGAATACTGCCTTAGTCTGAGTGTTCCTAATCTTCCGAGGTGAGTGTAGGGAAGGTGGTGGAGATGTGATCGTGCCAAGTCAGGCCATCTTCATCGACCAAAGCCCATACGAGCCCGATGCCTGCCGCGAGGAGGCTGAGGATGCTCCCCAAAAATCGCTGATACCGGCGCTGATGAGAGGGCGGGTTGCCGTCAAAATCGACTAGCCGTACCCCAGCCCAACGCATTCCAATCGTATCGCGGCCAGCAAAAGTCCACAGCATCTTGTAAAAGAGTGGTACGGTGAGTATGGCCAATAGGAAAAAGGGCGCGGTGTGCTTGTCAAAGGAAAACTGGCCGCCCTCATACCGGAACATGACCAGGCCAAAAGCGGAGCCGACGGCCATGAATAGCAGATCGATGATCGCCGCCTCAATTCGTAAAGCACTCGGAGCCACAGGAGCATCGCAGATGATGTTGGATTGAGGCTGGGTAGGTACTGCCTCTTTCCCCAAGAAATCGAATCCGCGCTGGTCTGTAGGCCGCGTCTTGGTTCCTCGCGCGTGGCGAAGCTCGACTTTCCCTGTCTTGACCGGTACCGGCCGGGCCAGTTCGACCGCCCGCGCCAGAATCGCTTCTCTTTCCGCTTTGGTGGTCAGAGTAGCGAATGAGATAACGCGTTGCGGTGATGCGGAGGAAGGAAAAAGCGACTGCTGCCCCATTTTCGGCGGGGTTTCTGGCGGAGCGGCGACCCGTTCGCTTGAAACTGCGAGTTCGGCGTCATAATCGTAGGCCGTAGCTGTTGCTG
>JAFASD010000232.1 GCA_019244945.1 Acidobacteriaceae bacterium
GAATGACCGAGGGCTGACGACGCCCTGTTTCAACTCCACCCGCATCGAATCGAAGAGTTTGTGCGCCGGCGCCTCACCTAGCTTTGATTTGTGCTTGAACACACAAAGTTCACGCGCCGCCATTAAGCCTCGCGCTGCGGAACGGTCGATGCTGAACATGTTCCAGAGCGCCATCCACAGCTGCTGAAGATCGTCCTCTGAGAATCCGGTCTGATCCGCAAACACAGGATTCACAAATCCGTATGCGCGATAAAGCCCGTAGGCAACCGTATGCTTCCGTCCGAAAGTACCGGTTCCGGGCTTTACGTCCTTCTCGCCCGTAAACGCCTGTCGCGAGATCGTGTGTTCCGTCGTAAAGATGCGATCAATCGATCGGGCGAAGGTGAACTGAACAGGCCCACGCACCTGTCCGCAATTGAACTCTGTCACGCCCATAACGGCGCCAAATGCGCGAATGTCAAAAAAATTCGCACACATCCATTCGCGAGCTTTTCTGATATCGTCCGGCTTTGTATCCTTGCCCTTCGGCGTGATCTCGTCTTTCAAATGTTCATAGGGCCTTTTTTGCCGGCTTTCGAGCGTGTTCCCAGCCAGCACAAACACGTCATAACCCTTCTGAACAGAGCCATTCTCTCGCGATTTTTGATACACATAGTCGCGAATTTTTCGTTTTAGGCACACATCTGAGACAAGGCCTTGAAATGTCTCTGGATCGAATCTCGGACTGTTATCCGCGTCCGGATCGCCATTTGGATTCCCATCCTGGCAATCGAAACAATAGACGAAATCGTAACGATTTCCAACAATGCTCATTGGTTCTCCTCTTTCTGTCCTGCTTCTAATTGATTGGCTTTCGCCTTCTGTGCCTGCGTCATTTGGTGCGCCCGCTGGTGGTGATATCCCAGCGCGAAACGACCCTGCGCTTCTAGATCAAGTAATGCCGGAAACCGGAAGCCGCATGCCTGCTCGATCTCGACATGAAGTTTGCCGATCTCTTGCTCAATCCTCACGCGTGCTCCGGGATTTTCGCGGCGCAGTTTTCGAAGATGCTTTTGTCCTAAGTCCTCGAGTTTGGGAAATGCTAGCGCAGGATTTGTGGACGCAAGCGAATAGTATCGATCGGTCACAGTCTGATTCACACCTCTGTTAACCGCGTACTGCAAGGACTCATACACTGCGAGTAACCGGCCACTGAGATAGGCAGGATGCCGCTGACCGGAATCTAAACTTTCAGACATCAAAGACTCTCCTTTTGGGCTAATCAGATCATTCAGGCAAAGACGAATAAGGCCTAACCGCACAGGATCGAGCCGGCGATGGGTTTCAGCCCGGAGCCGAGTGAGCGCGGCGGAAAGCATGCGATAGCCAAACGGCTGAGCCTGCCCTTCAAGAGCGCGGCGCAAAACAGCGATAACTCGATCAGCAGGAGGCTCTCCTTTGCGATCGATCGCGCGAAGCAGTTGCCATAGCTTTGGTGGCTCCGCTGGTTTACCGGTGTATACATCAGCCACCCGCAACCCGGCAAACCAATCGCGCAAATTGGCCTTAACCGTCCCGAGAGTCTCCGCGACCCAGTAGCGGATCAACATTCTTCCACCGTTTCCCGCTACTCCAGCCATGTAGAACATGTTCGGGTCTGGATCGGCTGTCGGGTCGAAACGTAACAGACGATCTATCTGCGCTGGATCCGGCTGATCGACGTTTGACATTGGATCAAAGTCACTGCGCTCCTTGGTCCAGAAGATGAACCCGACGCCTGCGATATCACGCCGATGACCCTTATCTATCCGTAAAAGATCGTTTAGCGCCAGCACGTAGGCCATGGCGCGATCGGGCGATACGGGACTGTTGGCATTTTGCTCCCACCCGTAAGAGCAGAACGCGTCTTTGTCGAATGACATCAGCGAGACGCCGGCAGATTGTCCGCCAAGCTTCTTGAGGCCCTTTATCTTTTCGTGAGTCCGTGCAATTGGTCCTACACGGCCCGATATTAAGCACTCAGCGTCCCCTCGTTTGGCAACCTGTTCGCCCGCCGCCTCTCGATAATGCCGCCCCCAGTACTCCCGGACACTGGGCCTTTTAACAACAGGTCCATTGACCGAAAGCGCTATCATCGAATCGGTTTTTGCCGCTCCAAGTGCGGACCGGGCCAAATCAACCTGATCC
>JAFASD010000266.1 GCA_019244945.1 Acidobacteriaceae bacterium
AGAAGGCCGTGCTCGAAGTGCTGGAAAGCGGCAAGCTGTCGACTTTTTTGGCTGTGCCGGGAGAATATTTCGGGGGCGGGAAAAAGATTCGCGAGTTTGAAAAGCGTTTTGCCGATTATCACGGGGTGCGGTACGCGGTCGCGTTTAACTCGGCGACGGCTGCTTTGCACGCGGCGGTGGTAGCGACTGGCGTTCAGCCTGGCGAGGAAGTAATCGTGCCGCCCTACACGTTCACCTCGACCGCGAGCAGCGTGCTCATGCAGAACGCAGTTCCGGTTTTTGCCGATGTTGACGATGTCGTGTTTGGGCTGGATGTCGCCGCCGTTGAAAAGGCGATTACTCCGTTGACGCGAGCCATCATCGTGGTGCACCTGTTTGGTCACCCCGCGAATCTCGACCCGATTCTCGACTTGGCAAAACGCCGCGGCTTACGAGTGATTGAAGATTGCGCGCAGGCTCCGGGCGCGAGATACCAAGACAAGCTGGTTGGCACTTTTGGAGCGTGCGGAATTTTCTCCTTCACCGAAAACAAGAACATCACGACGGGTGAAGGGGGCATGCTGATTACGGACGATTTGGATGTCGCCGAAATCTCCCGGATGGTGCGGAATCATGGCGAAGTGATCCAACCAGGCCAGACAGCTCGCACATACAATTCGGCCATACTGGGCTGGAATTACCGAATGACCGAGATGGAGGCTGCTCTAGGGATCGTTCAGTTCGATCGCATGGAAGAGCTGAACCAGCAACGGAGAGAGCTCGCCGACCACTTATCGAGCCGGCTTGGCGAAATTGAGGGACTTCGGCTTCCCGTGATATATCCAGGCGCTAAGCACGCCTATTACATCTACGCAATCCGCTATGACGAACAAGCGATCGGCGTTCCGAGAGATGCGTTTGTTAAGGCATTGAATGCGGAAGGTATCCCGTTCGGCGCAGGCTACGTTCGCCCGCTCTATCTGACCACTCTTTATCAGGAACGAAGAGCCTTCGCGTTCGTGCATTACCAAGGCAGCGCAAGCTATGAGAAAGGGCTGTGCCCGGTTGCCGAAAGACTGCATGAGCGCGAGCTGATCTTGACTGGCGTGGTTCGCCCGCCGGCTACCTTTGCAGACATGGACGACATTGCGCGCGGCTTCGAAAAGGTGTTAAAGCACAAAAACGCCTTATTGGAGCCGGTCCTTGCCTAGCGAGGAGCGCACAGGCATCCTCATACAAGCGCGTATCGGATCAAGCCGCCTGAAGGAAAAAGCTCTTCAGCAAATCGGTGGCAAACCAGTTCTCCGCCGGCTTTATGACCGCATGAAATTATGCAAGCGAGCGAGCGTAGTGGCAGTGGCCACCTCCGATACTCCGGAAAATCAGGTGATTGAAGACGCGTGCCGAAGCTGGGACGTTCCGGTATTCCGCGGGCCTGAAGTGGATCTTCTTAGCCGTTACTTAGGTGCTGCCGAGTTTTTCGATTTCTCGATTTTAGTCAGAGTTACAGGCGACAATCCGCTCACCGATCCCGAGGGCGTCGATTCAATGATCTCCGCATACTTAGAAGGTTCGACAGATGTTGTTCACAACTGTCATCGCAAGGGATATCCTTACGGCACAGGCTCAGAACTGGCTCACGTTTCCGCGCTCAAGGCATGCAATGACGATCTGCGTGATGAAGCGAGCCGTGAATTGGTTTTCTCATTCCTGCGGAACCATCCGGAGAGGTTCCGATGCGTGGAACTGGATGCGCCTCCTGAACTCTCGGGGCTCGAGTATCGCTTCTCAGTCGATTATGCGGAAGATCTCGATTTCTTGCGAGAGATCTACGCCCGCTTCGATGGGCGGGACGATATGAAGCTCGGCGATGTGGTGAATTTTTTGCGCGCAAATCCGGAAGTTGCGCAATTGAATGCGCATTTGTGTCACGGTTATAGCGCGTGAGAGGTTCGGATCTTGCAGAATCAAAGGGGGGAGGGCAACTTGTCTCAGGAAACGTACCGATCGAGAATCTTTTCTCGCTCGCCGGTCGCGTCGCTCTGGTGACGGGGGGAGCAGGACGCTATGGATCGCAAATTTCACAGGCGCTTGCGGAAGCTGGCGCTACAGTACTTATCGCCGCGAGGCGGATCGGTCCGTGCGAGCAATTTGCGGAGCGGCTGAAGGCAGACGGGTTCAGCGCAGCCGCATTGCAGGTGGATCTGAGCTCCGGCGATTCGGTCGACGCACTGGCAGATCAGGTTCGCTCAAAATGGGGCCATCTGGATGTACTTTTTAACAATGCAGCCGCGGTCTCGAGCGGGCCTCTGGAACAATACAGTGCCGACCAATGGGCTGAAACGATGCAATGCAACTCTACCGGTCTGTATCGGATCTGCCGGGTCTTCGGCGCGGGCATGGCGGAACGGGGCGCCGGCAGCATTATAAATGTTGCATCGATTTATGCGGCGGTCAGTCCTGATTTCCGGATTTACGAAGGTCATCCTGAAATGACGAATCCGCCCAGCTATGGATTTGCGAAGGCCGGGATGGTGCAGTTGACTCGCTATCTGGCGGTTCATTATGCTTCGCGGGGCGTACGCGTAAACTGCATCAGTCCGGGGGGACTTTACTCGCCTAAAATGCCGGATCAATTTGTAACGAATTACTGCGATCGCGTGCCGCTCAGACGAATGGCCGGCCCGAATGACTTGAAAGGCGCCGCTGTGTTGCTGGCATCGGATGCTTCCGCGTACATCACAGGCCAGAATTTGATGGTGGATGGTGGCTACTCTGCCGTTTAACTCGAAGCCCGCGACATTGGTGATTCGGGCCGACGCCGGGCCTCGGATCGGGCATGGACATTTCATGCGTTGTCTCGCGCTCGGACAAGCTTGGCGAGATCGCGGAGGAGAGGTTCAATTTATCACCGCGTGCAGCAATGAAAAATTGTTGAGCTATCTCGATGAGGAAGACTTTGGAGTAATTCAGCTCGAAAATGCGTATCCCGCTACTTGTGATAGCAAAGCGACGAGAGAGCTGATGAAGAGCTTGCCGGAAGGATGGTTGGTCATCGACGGTTACCACTTCGATTGCGCTTACGAAAAAGAGGTAAGCGGCCCGGGGTGGCGGTTGATGATTGTTGATGATACGGCAACGGACCGTCATTATTTTCCGGATGTGATCTTCAACCAGAATCTGCACGCGCCAAAGCTGCATTATGCGTGCGAGCGAGAGACAAAACTGCTGCTCGGAGCCAAATATATCCTCTTACGGAGAGAGTTCCTCGAATGGCGCGCCTGGCGCCGGAACATTCCCGAGAAGGCGCGCAAAGTTCTCGTAACGCTTGGTGGAAGCGACCCCGAAAACACCACTTCTAAGGTCATTCGCGCTTTGCAGGCGTCAGAGCTAAACGGGATAGAGGCGACGATCGTCGCAGGCGCGAACAATCCCCGTTTTGGAGAAATCGAAGACACGATTCGGAGCTCGGGCGTTCAGGCGCGCCTCGTTCAGGAGGCGAAGATGCCTGAACTGATGGCCTGGGCGGATGTGGCAATTAGCGGAGCAGGAAGCACCTGCTGGGAATTGGCATTTCTGGGAACACCCGCACTGGTGCTGATCGCATCGGAAAATCAAGCGCCGATTGCAGCCGAGCTGGACGCGGCAGGTGTAGCAAAGTCTCTCGGGTGGCAGAAGGCCGTATCCATTGAGGCGTTGACCAGAGAATTGGCCAGCCTGCTCGCGGATTCTGAGCGGCGCGCTGAAATGTCACGGCGCGGTAAAGAACTCGTAGATGGTTACGGCGCGGAACGCGTTGTGATGGCTTTGAGGGGAGTTCGGCTGCGACTCAGGCCGGCGGAGGAAGGAGACTGCACTCTGTTGTGGCACTGGGCCAATGAGCCTGAGGTGCGCGCGCGTTCGTTCTCCACGGCGGCGATCCCCTGGGAAGATCATCGAGCGTGGTTTGCGCGGAAGTTGGCAGATCGAAATTGCCGCATCTTCATAGGATTCAACGATCAAGACCAGCCGGTAGGCCAAGTGCGTTTTGAGATCGATCCGAACGGCGAGGCGGAGGTCGGGGTGAGTATTGCGAAGACCCATCGGGGATGTGGTTACGGCGCGCCGCTTTTGGCGGCTGCGGCCGAGGAGTTGGTTCGTTCGTCGCATGTTCGTACGATTCATGCGTTCGTCAAGCCCGACAATCCAAGCTCTATGAGGGCTTTTGAAAAAGCTTCTTTTACCTGCCATGGCGACACCACGGAAAAGGGAGAGCACGCTTTGCATTACTCGTTGGGACGCACCGCATGAGTATTTCTTTCGAAATCGGGAAGCGCAGGATCGGCGCAGGCTCTAACGTGTTCGTGATTGCCGAGCTTTCTGCAAATCACAACCAGAATTTTGAGCAGGCGGCCGCGCTGGTACACGCTGCGCACGAGGCCGGCGCCGATGCTATCAAGCTTCAAACCTATACCCCCGACACGCTGACGATAAAGGCCGACGGCAAGTGCTTTCGGGTTGGCGGGGGCACGCTGTGGGATGGCCGCACTCTTTACGATCTTTATTCGGAAGCCTACACGCCGTGGGAATGGCATCCAAAACTGAAGAGTATTGCGAACGAGTTGGGGATGGAGTTGTTTTCATCGGCGTTCGATCCGACTGCAGTGGACTTTCTCGAAGACATGGGTGTGCCGGTTCATAAGGTCGCTTCCTTTGAGGTTGTGGACATTCCACTGATCGAGAAAATGGCGCAAACCGGGAAGCCGTTGATCATCTCGACCGGCATGGCCAGTTTGGCCGAAATAGAAGAAGCAGTCGGCGCCGCGCGCCGGGCCGGAGCAGCTGAGATTGCGCTGCTGAAATGCACCAGCGCCTATCCGGCATCTCCGGAAGACATGAACCTCAAGACCATTCCGCACTTGGCCGAGGCGTTCCAAACTCCGGTCGGGTTGTCTGACCATACGATGGGCGCGACGGTTCCTGCGGCGGCGGTAGCGCTGGGCGCCTGTATCGTTGAAAAACATCTCACTCTATCGCGGTCGTTAGGAGGACCCGACGGCGCGTTTTCGCTAGAGCCGGACGAATTTAAACAAATGGTTGACGCGGTTCGGACGGTGGAGAAAGCAGTGGGACAGGTTCACTATGGTTTGAGCTCGGGTGAGCTCCGCAGCCGGGCTTTTCGAAGGTCCCTGTTTGTCGTCGAGGATGTGAAACAGGGCGATGCTTTTACCCCGGAAAATGTCCGATCTATACGACCGGCGAACGGACTCCCGCCGAAGCATCTCAAGCAGGTCCTTGGCCGCAGGGCAGGCGTAGATATCAAAAGAGGCACTCCCCTCGAATGGGAATTGCTGGCCTGAGCTGGGCATTGCAAAGTATCAAAGGATGCGTGCGCAAGCGCGAAGACGTTGATTGATGCGAAAACTCGAATTGAGAATTGATCTGGCCACTGGAACCGTTCAGCACGAACGGGGATTCGACGGCGGGATTGTCGCTGAAGCGCCCAACCGGCTAGTCGTCTACAGCAAAATCGGCAAGGGCGATTACGAGTTTTATATTGGCGGCAAATTCTATTCTTTCCCCGAAGAAACCCATTTGCATGATTGGCTGGAAAGATTCGATCCGAGCAAGATTTCCTCTTGGCCGAGCGGCGCGGATGGCGACTTCATGCTGCTCGCCTTTCACAACGTCTCTAGAACGGCATATCTGGTCAGCGACCGCAATGGCCCAGTGAGGACGTACTACGCACTCGAAGGCCAGTCTCTGTCGATCTCCACCTCGCGCATGCAGTTGATCAAACTGATGAAATCTCCGCGGATTTCATCCTTTGCGGCGTACACGATGATGACACTTGGGTACGTCGTCGATCCCCATTCCTTGATTGAACCGGGGTACACGACCGTAGCCGGCGAGGTAATAACGTTCGAAAAGGCCGGTTTCTCGCGGACGGTATATTACTCGCCTGTACAGTTTGAATGCGAGTATCTAAACACCGAGCAAGAGTGCGTTTCCGCTCTGGATGCGGCTTACAAAAGCGTCTTTCAAAAACGCATCAGCGGGGAACGGGTGCCGTGCGTTTTGCTCTCGGGAGGGATAGATTCCCTAACTCTTCTGAAATACGTCAAGACGGTGCGCGAGGGAAGGGTAGTCACGCTGACATTCTCGGTGAAGGGCCTTTATCCCAATGAACTCGAACCGGCCCGTATTGCCGCGCGGCACTTCGGCACCGAACATCACGAACTCATCGTTGATCCAGAAGACGCCTTACGCTTATATGTCCGCTCACTAACCGAAGCAGACACGGCGCACGCCTCGTCATTATTCGGCTTCGCTGAGAGAGAATATCTCGAACCCGATGGTTCCAAGTTCGATGTATTCACGGGCGAGGACACGCGACTGCACACGCCAACGTTTGACTTTCCTTTAGAGATCGGAATAGGCCTGAACCAGAATCCAGACTCAAAGGCCTGGAGCAGAGGATTCGCGTCACTAACCTCGAGACTGCTGCGCGCATATCCCCGGCCCGGGTCTCTGAAAAACTATTTATCTTTCTGTGCTGACACGCTGAAGCCGCGGCCTGATTTACGAACTTTTGTAATAGAGGGGCTTACTCCATTTCGGGTCCCGGCAAACGGGAGGGAGAAGAGCCAATATTTCGACAGGCTGCTCGACGAACTTCCCGATTTTGAATCGAGCGACGGCTTGCAGGAAGTATTCAAGAAATACATCTCCTTTGAATACCGCGCGCAGTACAGCGATGATATGAATTGCAGCGTTTCCAGTACGCCGGGTGTCGCCACGGAACTGCACCATCCCTTCTACGACTGGCAAGCTGTGACGGCTTCAAACCGTATTCCATACTCCTTGGCGATGAAACCCATTCCGACGTTTCGCTCCTGGACGAAGCTGCCGTGGGTTTACAAGCGGATCGCGCGGGCACTGGTTCAAGACGTGGTGCCCAAGGACATCCTGTTTAGGGCTAAGAAGACTTGTCCGTCTCAGCACCTGATTTTCAACACGCAGCTTGGGAGCGTAGTGAAGAGCATGCTCGACAAATGGGGGGGACCGCTCGTCGACTCTCTGGAGGGCGAGGTTCGGGATACAGTCCAGGGTTTCATTGAGAAATACAAGTCGAAGGTGGTGTTTGTCCGAAATCAGGACGAAGCATTACTATCAAGCGCACTCGCGATCGCTTATATTGCGGTTCTCAATCAGGTGTGCGCTGATCGGTCATTTGATATTGCCGAGGAGATGATGGCTCTGAGCGCTCCGCAGACGGCCGCTTTGGCCCAAGTGTAGCCGTGGAATATCATGCCTGAAGCAATCCTTCAATCCGCCGCCGAATCGCAGCTTCACGAAAGCCGGGCCACTCATAAATTTATTCGAGACATATTTTTCTCGAATCTTCCCGTTCCTTTCCAAAAGGTGCGGACTTACCTTTGGCTTGCGGTGTTTACGCGAGCGCTGGGTCCGGCGGGTTACGGGGCATGGGCGCTCTTTACGGTGAGCCTGGGCATTGCGGTCTCGATCGGCAGCTTGAATGTTGGATCGGCGATGATGCGATTTCTCTGTGGCGAGAGGACGGGCGCGGAGATAGATAGGTCAGTTTCTACGG